>DALZBD010000090.1:0-10843 GCA_031977515.1 Bacteroides sp.
ATACAAAGATTCAATAATTTTTAATAGGTTGCTAAGAATAGCCGGTTAAAACGGAAATTAGGATGTTAAAAGCGAATTTCAGTTGTCCATATCTACTAATTCATACTGTTGGCTGCCCAGTCCGATCTTCTCCGCATGCACAAGCGCGTGTACTCCCTGACGCGACTCCATACGTTCTACAAGATGTATCTTTCCATGATCGGTAGAGGCATATACCTGATCCACACAGGCTTTGTCGAGTGCTACAGGGTCCAGGGAAGCAAGAATACCCACATCGCCCATTTCCGGATCGGCAGGATTGGAATCGCAATCACAGTCTACAGACAGCTTATTCATTACACTGATGTAGAGGATATTCTCACCGCAATGATCGGCAACCGCTTTGGCTGCTTCCGACATAGCCTCCAGAAATTCTTCCTGGGTAGGATTGCCCCAGTCGGTAGTACTCGTACCACCCGAATGGATCAGGCGTTTGCCGTTGGCAGAAGCAATGCCGATCGACATATTCTTCACTGCTCCACCGAAGCCTGCCATTGCATGACCTTTGAAGTGCGAGAGGATCACTGTGAAATCATAATTCAGAAAATTCTTTCCTACAATATCACGTGTCAGGCGGCTACCACCTGATACAGGCAGATCCACCTCACCGTCGGCATCCATGATATCCACATGGGCAATGTCCATAAAACCATGATCACGGGCAGCCTGTAAGTGGTCTTCCGTGCCCGATCGTTTCCCGCCATACGCAGTATTACACTCAATAATCGTACCATCTACCTCCTGCACCAGATCTTTGATCAGAGACGGTTGCAGGTAATTGTGCCCGCCGGGTTCTCCTGTACTTACTTTCACAGCCACATTCGTGCCTTTGGCTTCCCGTCCCAGTGCCTGATATACTTTCATCAGTGCTTCGGGGCTGATCTCACGTATAAAATAGACTTTAGACAGGCTTCCGGTGTCTGTCGATCCACTGTTTTCCTGATTTCTCTCTTTGTCGCCTGAGTTGCATCCATAAACCGAAAAAATGCAGAAGAGCGACATACACATAAAAATAAAGCGTACTCTTTTCATTGTTGTTCTTATTTGAATATATGATGCAAAATTAAGGAAAAACAGGAATATCTCTTTTGTTGAAAAGCTCAATTTTATTTATTGTCAGGCTCAACTATTTTTGTGTTGAAGGGAAGCAGGAGAATTTGTATTATATTTTATGATATACAGTACGGTTCTACTTTTTTATATATATTTGTAAAATATAGGATGCGGTTTCTTTAGACAAAAGAACATAAGAACAAAAGAAATTCAGAGTCTGCAACTAATTTGTAGATAAAATATATGTTCTTTTGTTCTTATGTCTAAAAAAAAACGGTTTTCAATCTATTTACATAATATAGGATGCGCCTCAGCATAGAAATCAAACAAGTTTTTCTCTTTGCATTTGGCTTTCACTCTATTTGTATGCAACCGGATTGGAGATACAGATTTGGAATGAAACAGATAACAGATAAATAACATGAAAGAAAGACTTCTGCAAATACTTCAGAAAGAGGAGGCATTTGAAATTACCCCTTTTTTGAGATCATTGGACGAATCGGAACGCAAAAAACTTGTCCCAACCATAAAAGACTATGGAGCCTCTGTATGAGCAGAACAGGTTACATACAATCTCATAGACAATAAAAAGCTGGCGAAGATCATGGCCGATCTTCTACATACATCCTGGCTACCCCTGAAGCGATTCATTGATGTGATAGAAATCGGCATGACACATATCAGCAATCTACACGATGCCGCACTGGAAGAGTTGTTGTCTGCCTTTCTGCAGGAAATAGGGCAGAAGAAGATCACCAATCTTAAAAAGTTGCAGCAAATCTATCAGGAACTTACCAGTAAGAAGTAAACCCTAAACTATTAATAGAGACCCGATATGGAAGACTTGCTTACCTACCGATACTCCCATCCTTCTCAATTGCTGAAGAAAGGAACAGCCGAAGAGCTATTCCTTGCCAAATACAGTGAGATCCAGAAAAAGACAGACGCACCCTGTTTCTTCTGGGGCAATATCAACCATCCATTCATCATGGCCCGTTGCCTCATTACGCTTTCAAACATTGTAAAGTCCAGTTTCAATATGTCTCCCTTTCAGCTGGCACTTTTAAAAGACCCCATTGTTACGGCGGGAAATGGATTTGTACGCTTTGAAGGTTTCTCACACTGTGCCGGTGTATACGCACGTGTAGATGTATTACCGGATGGTCTGGACGGTGAATTCCTTGAAAACGGTACCACCAATGTAGACTTCAACCAACCCATGCTCACCGCTCTGGGCGGAATTCGTCAAAACCAGAAAGTCATGTTATCCATTGGTCAGAAGCAGGTGGGCCTGCACGTGGAAGGAGAGAAGGTGCTGGAGCGAAAAGTACCTTTACCCACCAAATGGATCAAAGGGCTGAGTACCGTACAGATCTACCTTTCCAAAGCAGAAAGAGTGCATACATTCAACAGGATACAAACTCAACAACTGTTTCGTGGTATACCCAAAGGACAGGTGAAAAACGACTATTACCTCATCATACGCGGCAATACTCCGATGTTTACCCCTGTAAAAACCGCACATGCCGTATGCATCGGCGGCTTGCATCGGTTGCGTTTGATAGAACCACTCATTCCGTATGTGGATACCCTGCAGGTTTTCCCGCATCCGGATATGCAATCCACCACCTGGCAACTGTACTTTGGAAATATACGGTTCAGCCTTTCCCTTTCACGCGATAGCTGGCGCGGATTCTCCGGAGAAGGTGCGGCACTGGAATCCCTGATCGATGAGGTTTCCGATGAATGGGTGAACGCACTGGATAAATACGCGTATGCCAACCAGGCATTCAACCCTACTTTGTTTGCCATCGAAGAAAACATAAGTTTTGATGATGTAGACAGCCTTACCGCGCGTCTGGCCGCTATGGGCCTGTTGGGTTTTGATCTGGATGATAACCGCTTTTTCTATCGCCGGCTTCCTTTCAAACTCAACCGGATCATGAGCCTCAATCCACGTATGAAAGGTGCGGATAGACTGATAGAAACGAATAAAGTGGAGATCATAAGCCATACCAAAGACAGGACAGAAGCCCGTGTGGAAGGGAGCGGCGTGCGGCATACGGTCATCTTAGATACCAAACAGGAACGATGTACCTGCGAATGGTACAGCAAATACCAGGGAGAAAGAGGCCCCTGTAAGCACGTCATTGCCGTAAAGAAATTAACCCGAAACTAACCGATACACATGGATAAAATAAATAAACTGATCATCGCACACGACTGGAGAGAAATTCTGGAGTGGGCCAAACAACTTACCGACGAAGAGAGGTATGAAGCCCTTACTTACATTCATAATCTGGATCTTGCCACATTGATGGATGTACCGCGTCCGAATAGCTTTGAACACGAATACTATACTGCATTGGCTTTGCTGACTGGTGCAGCCAACTATGCGAAAGTAACTTGTATTCGTTGTGCAAACGATCTGAAACTTGTTCCTTCAAACCATAATAAGAAATGGACGGTGTTACATTCTTATTTTTTAAATCCGGGTTACTACCTTGAGGAACTCTGGCAATATTTCTCGCTGTATCCACCGGATTATTTAGAATATGTGATCGACTATTGGAAAAATGAACGCACATCCCATATCCATTTTCATCTGTTATGGGATTTTTATAAAAACGATCTTGTAGCTTTCGACGAGGAAACATTTGTGCGTTCCCTTTTCATTATCCCTATGTTTTTCCGCAGTACACCGGATGATGTGGAGTTTCTCGAAAAAAATCCGGAGGCAATCGACAAAGTGTTGTTGCAGTTCTATAAATACGAGATCCCGGTTCTGGATATTTCTAAATGGAAAACCTATACTAAGGATTGTGTATGTCAGAAATGCACTACCTACTGGGATGAAGTGTTCCAAAAATTAATAGAAAAAGGACTGATTAAAGAGAGAACAATCATATCAAACTTGCTGGGAACCCTTTCCTACAATTGGAAAAAAGGACACATCGACTGGCACATCCGGTTGATTAAAATATTCGAACCTACCCGGGAGGAGTATCTGGACAATCAGCAATTACTTTTTTCCGCTTTTTATACCACCAACAATACAGTTGGGAATTTTGTAATTCAGGTAATCGAAACCATATATACCGACAAACGTTTCGACACAGAAACATTTTTCCGCAGCATTCCTCCTTTATTTACAAAAGAAAAAAGCGACAAAGCCATCTTACTCGCATTGGACATTCTAACATCCATCATTCAGACCAACCCGAAACTATCCGTTCATGCAGGTATTGTGGCAGATGCTTTGGTGCAACCCAGTGAAAAAATTCAGATCAAAGTTTCCCGGCTGTTACATACGTATATAAAAGGAGAGGAATTAAAAGAATTAATTGAACCCTTTCATGACAGATTAAAGGAAAAAGCACGGCAGATACTGCAAATCGAAAAAAGCACTATGGAAGATGAAGACAGCTTAGGTGTCGATATAGAATTCACCCCTCTTACCGTGCCCGACAATTGGGAAGACTTACTGTTTCATCTGGGCCGCACCCTAAAAACATTTAATCCTGCGGATATCGATCTTTTTTTTCAGGGATTGATTTCGTTGCAGGATCAGTTTTCCGAAAATTACCGGGAACAATTAAAGCCTTATATCAAACAGCTGTCCAGATCAACAAAAGTAGTAGGTACTGAAAAAATGATCGAATTTTATCTTTACGAGTTCTTTGAAAATTGGCTTTCCCCAACGGAAGAATATTACATACATGAATATGTGAAAAAAAACCACATCAATCCAATTCCGTTTTTCCGCAACAGGAATGTCCGGACAATAGATAAATTGAGACGTAACGATAAACTGTCTTTTCTGTCGACACCCACTCACGCTCCTTTCTACATCCATCCCGATATACTTATCGAACGTATGGCCGAATACGAACAAGCCGGAGAAAAAATAGACGAGGAAGATTTGATTATCGCTTGCAACCGTATCCTTTCGTTTGAGCTTTCCGATGATAAAAAAGAAAAGCTCGTCCGGATGAAAAACAAATATGTCGGACCTTTGAAATATATTTTTGGGATAAGCAATCATATAGAAGTAGGCGAAATCCTACTCCCGGTATGGACACAAGCGGCACGCACCAAAGATCCGCAGGGGGTATTCAGGGAGTTTGAAACTACGAAAGCAAAAGACTATCCTACAGTTGTGCAGCCTTTTATCATTGACCTTACTACGCATCGTCGTTTTTCGGAAGATCGTAAATACCATTGGGATTCCGTTGTACTCGAAAACAATTGGAACAATAGTCTTTGGACCAAAGAAGTGAAGAAAGAGTTTCCGCCTTTGTATTATTATATCGGTTATAATAAGAAGTGGCAGAAAGAAAGTTCTTACTATTCCCGGCAAGTTGTTACATACACGCTTTCTCTCGTGCCACGCTATTGCGATGCGCTTATAACCGCGCTCACACCTGTTTATTCGGATGAGGCGGATGAATCGCACATACTTCAATTCCTTATTGAAAGCCGATTAAAAGTTCACCACAGCGGATGGATATATATTGCTGTCTGCCTGGTGTGCCAAGATAAGACTACCCGGTTGCTGGCCGCCGAATACATCAACCTGATGATTGGCCTGGACCCATGCAATACAGCATACATCTCCGACTATATTGCCACCACTATTGCCGGAAGATTTGCCCCTGTAAACCGTTTGATAGAGTATATCGATAGACCGGCAACGGCCAGAATAAAACAATTCCAGTTTGTTTTCCTGAGAAAATGTATCGAAAAGGCTGAAAAAGAGACTCTTCCCGTCAATTTCAAAAAAATTATAGCAGCCTACAGGGAGATAGCCATTCTACTAAACCGGGAAACCGAAGAAGATATAGAAAATAAAATAGTACTTTTGACAGGTAAAAAAAAGTAAAACAATGAACGAATTAAAAATTATCGCAACCATCCTTATCAAGGATGAATTCAGAAATGAATTGATGGAAGTATTTAAAACAGTAGTGGACGCAACGCGCAGGGAGCCCGGCTGCATCTCTTACAAACTCAATCAGGATGTGAAAGACTCCAATAAGTATATTATTCTGGAAGAATGGAAAGATCAGCAAGCCATTGATTCGCACAATGCAAGTGACCATTTTCAAACTTTTGCAAAAGCCATTCAGGGAAAGATCGACAACCTGACGATCGATGTGGTGAAGGAAATATATTGATTCTCCGTACCAGGATTCACAGGATCATTTATAAATCAGATGATTGTTCTCTGTTTTTCCATATGAGTGACCCCGTTTTTGATAAAAAATATCAGACACGGGGTATTCCATACCGTAGAATTCTTTATACTTATGGTACATCTCCGCATCATAACGTTGATTTCCTGCATATTTTTCAAGAAACAGCTCTTATGCTTTGATCAGTGGGGTAAAATAATTATCTGTCCAGCAAGTTGCAGGCAGAATATAGGCAGCAACAGTCATATATCCTGCTTTCTGTATATGGACTATTTTACTGGCAATCGTATTCATTTTAGGAAAATGCGGCATACAGTAATTCTCAATTTCTGCCGGACGTTTTTCGGCGAACCAGGAGCTTTCAGTAACAGCAATATATCCTCATGGTTTCAGAAACCCCTTTTCGAATCCAACATTATAAATTGCTCTTTCATACCAGATCAGGTCTAACTCTTCTTCCTTAAAAGAAAGATCTTCCATTGAGCGGACAACACCTTTTATTCTATCCTGAAGATTCAGATTCCTTACATTACTGTTGAACCGGTCAATGAAGGCAGAAAAAAGGTTGTAACCTGTTATGTGTCCCGGTGCATACTACGCCAATACCATCGTCTCACCGCTTGTTCTGCAACCGATATCGGCAATAACAGATTTGACGGTAAGATTATCTATAAAGTTCAATGCTTTCAAGGTTACTTCAGTCGATTTTGTCTTCCAACCTGATTGTTCTAATACCTTTTTCACATAAGTGGTTGCTTTACGATTTTCTCCGCTCCCAACACGACGTTCGCCGATTTCGGAGCATAACATTTGCAAATGTGTGTTGATTTTTTCTGTTAATGCTTTTTTGTCCATATCTGATAAATGAATGATAATTGGACAAAGTTCGCCTTAGTTGAACCGACAAAATTGTAAAAAAGGGACAATTAGAGTTTTCTAACTGAAATAATATGAAATCGGCAGACAAGCAGCAATATATTTGGTCGGAGTATAACCAGACAATGCTTTGAATTCTTTTATCAAATGAGATTGATCGAAATAGCCGCACTCGCAGGTCAAGGCTGCAAAACTGATTTGCGGTTGGGTTTCAAGAATATGCAATACCCGTTGAAAACGGACTATACGTGAAAATTCTTTGGGATTGGAGCCTATATAATCGGAGAATACCCGATTGCATTGTTTTCGGTTCAAACAAGCAGCATCAGCGAGAGTGATAATATCTGTTTGACCTAAGTTAATCAAACGTATTGTCGTTTCAATTCGTTTCAGGTTGTATTCTGCAAGGTGGATAAGCCTCTTTAGTAGGAATTGCTCAATCAACAGAATACATAGTTGGTCATCTTCGGTACTTATGTACCTATACTGTTGCCCTTTGGAGATAATAAGTTGAATTTTAAAAACCGCAAGGAACGGTGATCTGATTGTTATTAAATAGGTACTGGTGTTTACTGTAATGACTTATTTTTCATAATTTCCTCGAAAAAAGAATCCCTGTAAGAATTTCCAATGGCTATTTCGTGGGTTTTGATAAAAACATCGTTGTTGTCGAAAGAGTCGATGTGTTGTTGATTGACAATATAGGAACGATTAATTCGCAGGAATACGTTTTTAGGGAGCAGGGAATGTATATTCTTTATATTCATACGGGTAATGATACGTTGTCCGTCAAGTTGGATAATAACATAGTCTTTCAGTCCTTCTATAAATAGGATATCTTTCAGTTTTACTTTGAAGTACCGCCTGTCTGACTTCACAAAGATACATTCGTCTTCGATGTTTTCGACGCTTTTCTTGTCGTCATCCAGCAACAGAGAGTGATATGCAACTGCTTTCTCTACTGCCTTGCGGAACTTGGCCTCGTCAATCGGTTTTACCAGATAATCAACCGCATCTACTTCGTAACTGTCGAGCGCATATTCCGAATAAGCAGTAGTAAATATTACCAACGTGTTTTTAGGAATGCTCCGGGCAAAGTCAATTCCATTAATGCCAGGCATTTTGATATCTAAAAAAATCAGGTCAACCACGTTTTTTTGCAAAAACTCACCGGCAATCCGGGCATTTTCATAAGTTCCCAGCAGTTCCAACGAACTTATTTTTTCTATAAGCATTTTGACTCCCTGCCGGGCAATAGGTTCGTCATCAACTATAATACATTTCATATTTTAAAATCCAATGTTACCGTATATGTATCTTTCTCGTCATACAGATTCAACGAATAATTTTCCCCAAACAGCAAATCCAGCCGTTTCTGTATATTTCTCAATCCGATTCCGCCCTCTTTCTTCTCATGAGTCAGTTGGGCATTGGAATTTTCGCACTTAAAGTAGAGCCGTTCTCGCTTTCTTTGAAAAGAGATCCGGATAAATGAATCGCTTTCAGGATTATGTTTTATGGCGTTCTCAATAAATGGTATAAACAACAACGGAGGGATATTAACATCACAGTCGCCTTCGGTATCAATGGTATATTCAAATCTGTCGCGACGGGTTTTTTCAAGGCTGAGATAATTGTTCAGAAACCTGATATCATCAGAAAGCCTGACCTCTCCTTGGATCTCACCTTGTGTCTGATAACGCAGCAGGTCATTGAGTGTTTGAAGGATATAAGTAGATTTCTCTGCATCATCGATCAAAATACTGGCATTATTGAGCGTGTTAAAAAGGAAATGAGGATTAATCTGATTCTGTAAGTTAGCCAGTTCGATAGATGTTGTTGCGTGTTCCAAATCACTTATCTTCTGAGTATTCTGGATATGATATTTAAACAATTGTAGGGTGGTCATACCTACATAAAAAATAAAAAAAGCAATAAGAGCCGAAAGTGACTCCAATAGCACTATGGCAAAATGGTTTTCGGAAGAGATATCCTGCAAAGCTCCGAGTGAAAAAAGAAGATTGAATCCAAAAACAAGCAGGAATAACGACAGAAGGTAATATAAAGTTTTGCCTTTAATCAAAAGTTGCGGAATCAAAACATACATATTCAGGTAGATGATCATATTTACTTGTAAGGAGTAAATAATCCAAGCCGTAAATCTACCTTGTAAAGCTATATCAGGGTCATCCCAAAAAATATTGATGGTAGTTGTGAGTATAAGGATTTGCAATACCAAATGCCTGTAAAACCGATATTGCGGCTTTAGCAGGAAATCGGGAAATAGGTTGTTTATCTTTTTCAGCATCTTTCCAAACTGTATTTAACAGAATCGCGGTTTTTGATACTCTCTTTTTTATAAAACATTGCCAACCGTTGTTCTTCTTCGGAAAAATCACAAACTGTCAGATCTATTCCCTGTACGCCGGATTCAAAAACGATGGTAGTATCGGTAATGTCGAATTTTAATTCTACATGTGTAGGATGCCGTTCAAGAATTTGCCGGATTATGGGCATAAAGAGGAATGGAGCGATAAATATACCCGAATCTCCTGTAACGGCAATGGTATAGGTGTACTTCTTTTCAGCACTGAGCTGATCCAGCAACAAATAATTGTTCAGGTATTCAATATCGGATTTCAGCAAAACTTTTTCCCGCATACAATCATACAAACCATACCTTAAAATCTTACTCAATCTAAGTAATATTACAGGTACTTCTTTCGGCTGGGTTTTTACTTTATCAATTACATAATCAAGTGTTTCTGATAGAAATTTAGGATTAATTTGATTCTTCAATTTTTCTATCTTGCTTTTCAATTGCCTATTTTGTAGGTTAGTTATCTGTAGTAAATCTGTCGTCCATTGTCGAAACAGTACCGATACCGAGCTGCCGGCAATACAAATCGCATAGATCATTAAATTAGAAATGCCATCCAACAACATGATGCTGTTAAAATTTCTATTTATGCCTATACCTGAGAGTATCCCGGTCTCAATTGCCCCTTTGATAAAAAGATAGACAGCAATGACTGCAAACAGGCAAAGAAAATATTCCATATATCTGCGTTTAAGCAGTAAGTGACGAACCAAAACGATAAAATTAAAATATACCAGAAAGAGTAATCCTATGATATTCATCGCACCAAACCAGACAAGGGTATTATGGGTGATAGCGGAGACATGGTTGCCAAATACAATTAGCGACTGACCAGTGGCTATAAAAGTGAATGTAATAATTAAGAGAGAATGCCTCAAAACCTTGAATCGGGAGTCTGTAAATAACTTATATAGGAAATCTCTTGTTTTATCTGTAGACATACGCCTACAAAATTACGAATAATTTATGTAAATCTATTGATTCTCTGGTTGGGATTTCCTCTGACGCTGGTGCCTTCAGCAATTTTTCAAAGGCCTATTCTAAATTCAGTGAATAATAGATTTTCTTCACGATTTTAAAATTTTAATTGATTATTGATGGTGATATTCTGTTTATATTTAATGACTTAATGTATTTTAAAAAAGAGTTTCTTTTCTTTCAGTATGCTCATGCAGGTATTGCAGCAGATGCTTTGGTGCAACCCCATGAAAAAATTCAGATCAATTATTCACGATTTTTATATATGAGGCTGTCTCAAAATAGAAAAATGAGACAGCCTTACTTTTAATCTGTAAGTTAA
>DALZBD010000091.1:0-10817 GCA_031977515.1 Bacteroides sp.
TACCAATACGATACAGCCTCTCAAATTGCAGGACATCGGTGTAGAGGAAATGGAGCAGAATATACTTTCGATCTACACCAAACTGTATCACAAATTCGAAGCAGATAAGAAATTTATTCCGAAGGGCAACCTGATCGAAGTGAAGTTTGAAGACTTTGAGGCGGATGCTATGGAGATGACACGGAATATCTATCAAAAGCTGGATATACCCGGGTTTGCTGAGGCAGAGGGGGCGATCGAAAAATATATCGGCGGCAAGAAGGGATATAAAAAGAATAAATATCAATATGACCAGCGTACGGTGCAATTGGTACAGGAAAACTGGAAGTATGCTCTGGAAGACTGGGGCTATGAATTGTAAACCAAACGTTACTATCTATGAAATGGAATTATACTTATCGTTGTCAATGGCTATTGATCGCTTTGTGTTGTTGTCCGTGGATCACTGCGCAGCAGGTGGAGCTTCTACCATTTGGCAATATGGATCAGTGGGTCACCCGTGAGATCAAAGAGTCTGCCGTGATCGGCGGAAATACAAAACAGGTCTATGCCATCGGGCCTACAAAAACAATTACCGGAGCAGAGCCTTATGTCAATCAGGGAGGATCTCCCTGGGCTACTTCCAACGTATTGGCCAAGGTGGCTGGTGTGGTGAAGACCAATACGTCTGTCTTTCCGGAAGAGCGGGGCAGCGGATATTGCGCGCGTTTAGATACCCGTATGGAAAGTGTAAAGGTACTGGGAGTGGTGGATATTACGGTATTAGCCGCCGGTTCTGTATTTCTGGGTTCTATGATCGAGCCTATCAAGGGAACCAAAAACCCTCAGAAAATACTCAATTCGGGTATTCCTTTTACACGGAAACCTACGGCTCTTCGTTTCGATTATAAAGTAAAGATGTCCGGAGAGGAAAACCGTATCCGATGCACCGGATTCGGTAAGACTACCCAGGTAGCTGGCAAAGACCTCCCTTCTGTGATCCTTTTGCTGCAGAATCGTTGGGAGGATAGCAAAGGAAATATCTACGCCAAGCGTGTGGGCACTGTAGTGGTCTATTTCGACCAGACTTCGGATTGGAAAAACGATGCTACTTTCGAAATACTCTATGGAGATATCACCAATCATCCTTCTTACCATATGGGTATGCGTATTCAGGAAGAAGAACGCTATGCCATCAATAGCAAAGGCAACAATGTACCTATACAAGAGGTTGGCTGGGCTACGTCGGACGAAGCACCTACTCACTTGTTTATACAGTTCGCATCCAGCCACGGAGGTGCATATATCGGCTCTCCCGGTACCGCACTTTGGATAGATAATGTGAAACTTGTCTATTGATGCCGGATAGAAGTTGTCCGATTGATGTTGGATAACATAGTCTGTTTATTGACAAGAAATAGCAATTCCCTGATTGATATCGGATGATGATTGTTGGTTTATTTCTTAAACGAGAGACAGCTTACATAAAATGGATATACACCCGCTTTGTACACGTGTCAAAGTGGGTGTCTTGTTTTGGTTAACAAAAGACTTGGGATTGGTTAGCAAAAAAGTTTTTCTGTTTAACAGATCGCATGCGATTTATGCATCCGAAGATTTACCTCTGTATATAAATACTCCGACTGCTTCTTATCAGGGTACTTCCTGATCCTCATTTTTCACTATCCCTTTGTATTTCTCCGGGAGTGCGCTTTCTACAGCAGTGTAAGCCTCTGCCATAGTCGTTTTTATATTCTCTGTTCCTTTTCCTTTGGGTGCGATCGGGTCGTGTATGGTCAGGATCATGCGGTGCGGATGTATCCATTTACCGGTACGGGGCAGTATCTCAAACGCTCCGTCGATGGTCACAGGTACTACTGCCAGTTGCAGGTCATCGGCCAGTTGAAAGGCTCCTTTCTTGAAATATCCCATGTGACCGGTGAAGGTACGGGCTCCTTCGGGAAATACTACCAGTGATACACCGTCTGTCAGGGAGCTTTTCGCCTGCCTGATACTCTCCATTACCTTTTTGGGGCCGGAGCGGTCGACAAATATATGCCCTGCGCTTTCACAGGCTTTTCCGACAAACGGTATACGCCGGAGGCTTTTCTTCATCATCCATTTGAAGTTACGTCCCAGATATCCATAGATAAGGAAAATATCGAATGCTCCCTGGTGATTGGGTACAAATACATACGAGGTCTTTTTGCAGACTTTCTCACGACCGCGTACTTCTACCGGGATGAGGAGGAGTATACAGATGAGTTGTGACCATATTTTGCCCGGATAATAACCCCAGAAATGAGCACCTCCGATCAGTGAGCCTACTATGGTGACAACAGCGGTCAGGATGGTAAGTACCAGGATCAGGGGCAGGGCAATACATATCTGATAAATGTAATAAAGTATCTTCATGTGCAAAAAGTCTATGACAATGTCTTTTTACGCTCCGTATCCCGCGGAGACAAGAGACGAATCTTTTGCAAAAATAATCAAAATATTGAGCCGTCTTTCATTTTGTATATCCTTTTGTACCTCTCTTCGGGGTATTTCAGTGAAAGCTTTTTTCAGACAGAAGAACATATATTCTTTTACAAATTATTCAGGTATATCCGGATCTCTTTTGTTTCTTTTGTTCTTCTGTCTGAAAAAAATGTAAACCGGGTCTGACAAGACGCATGAAATAATTAGTAACTTTGTTGCAAATAACACAGTCTATGATCCGTATTCTACATACCTCAGACTGGCATCTGGGGCAGACTTTTTTTGGTTACGACCGCACAGAGGAGCACGAACATTTTCTCAGCTGGCTGGCTCAGGAGGTTCGTACTCAGCAGGTAGATGTATTGGTGGTGGCTGGCGATGTATATGATGTTTCCAATCCATCGGCAGCCGCTCAACGTATGTTTTACCGTTTTGTCAGTAGCATCACCCGCGACAACCCGACGTTGCAGATCGTAGTGATCGCTGGCAATCACGATTCGGCAGCCCGTCTCGAGGCGCCTGTTCCTTTACTGGAAGAGATGCGCACCACTGTCAAAGGTGTGGTACGTAGGAAAGAGGGGGAGATCGATTACGAAGACCTGATCGTGGAACTGCGCAATCGGGCTGGAGAGGCAGAGGTGCTTTGCCTGGCTGTTCCTTACCTGAGACAAGGGGATTATCCGGTGGTGGAGACCGAAGGCAATCCGTATGCCGCAGGTGTACGGGCGTTATATGCTGCTGTCCTGGAGAGAGCAGTGGAGCGTAGACAACCTTCGCAGGCTATTATCGCTCTGGGACATTTGCAGGCGACGGGGTCGGAGATTGCGGAGAAAGACCATAGCGAACGCACCATCATCGGAGGGCTGGAGTGTGTATCGCCGGAGGCTTTCCCTGAAGCCATTGTGTATACGGCTTTGGGGCATATACATAAATCGCAGCGCATATCCGGCCGGGAGAATGTCCGGTATTCGGGCAGTCCTTTGCCTATGTCTTTTGCCGAGCGAAACTACCGTCATGGTGGTGTACTGGTCACACTCGATCAGGGAGTATTGCTTTCCATCGAACGCAGGGAATACCAGCCGCCTGTCCGGTTGCTGAGTGTGCCTTCTGTAGGTGCGGCTTCGCCGGAAGGGGTATTGAATGAATTGTATGCGTTGGATATACAATCCTGTCCGGCTCCTTATCTTGAAGTAAAAGTGTTGCTGCACGAACCGGAACCTACCCTCAAACAGAAAATAGAGGAGGCGGTGGAAGATAAGAATGTACGTCTGGCCCGCATTGTGCCTATGTATCGCCGGGCGGAGTTGCAGGAAGGGGAAGGAGAACAGACATTGACCAATGGATTGGACGAGATGTCACCTGTGGAGATTGCCCGTCTGGCTTTTGAGAAAATTTATCAGAGTGATATGCCTGATGAACTGACCTCCCTCTTGCAGGAAGTCTGCTCCGCGGCACTGTCTGCTGATCCGTCTGTAAGCCGCTGACCCGGAGTCTGACCTTTGACTTCCGAAGAAGAATAGTTATCCATTACCCGGAAATGATCTTATGAAAATACTTGTTATACGACTCAAAAACCTGGCCTCTGTAGAGGGTGAATTCGGGATCGATTTTACCGGAGAACCTCTTCACTCGGCTGGTATTTTCGCCATATCCGGTGCTACGGGCGCCGGGAAATCTACGTTGCTGGATGCGCTTTGTCTGGCTCTTTACGACCGCACCCCGCGCTTTTCCGCAACAGGGGAGAGCCTGATGTTGAAAGATGTGGGGGATAGTCAGATCAACCAATCTGATGTGCGGAATATATTGCGACGGGGCACGGCCGATGGATATGCAGAGGTGGAGTTCCGTGCTGTCACGGGCGACAGATATCGATCGCGTTGGTCGGTGCGCCGTGCCCGTAACGTGGCAACGGGTTCTTTGCGTCCGCAGGAACTACAGGTCGTCTGTCTGGAAAACGATGAAGTGTTGCAGGGCACGAAAAAGGAACTGTTGGCCCAGCTGGCTCGTCTGACAGGGTTGACATATGAGCAGTTTACCCGTACCGTGTTGCTGGCACAGAACGACTTTGCTACTTTTCTCAAATCGCGTGAGTCTGCCAAAGCGGAACTGTTGGAGAAACTTACGGGTACCGGGATCTATTCGGCCATTTCCCGGGAGATCTATCAGCGAAGCAAGCATGCCGATGAAGAGTTACATCACCTCAAAGAGGGCTTGCGACTGATTGAGTTGCTACCCGAAGAGGAGGTTGAACGTCTGAAAAAGGAGCAGCTTTCTCTGGCAGTGCAACGTAAGGAGACACGAGAGGTACTGGAGCGATGGAAAGAACATCTGAAAGATTTGCAGACCCTACAGGTACAGACGGAGGCACGTACAGTACGGCAGAAACAGGTAAAAGAGGAGATACAACGTTTGCAGCAGGCACAGGAGCAACTGCAGAAGCATGTGGAGGGAATGAGTCATTTCCGCGCGCAGTGTGAGGCCCTGCAACCCGACCTGCGTAAGGCACGTGAGCTGGATGTACGTATCGGAGGGTTGCAGAAGAATCATACCGAGGCTGAGCAGTCCTGGCAAATGGTATATACGCAGCGTGAGCAACTGGAAAAAACACTGATCGGAAAGAAGAAGGAGTGTCTTCAGTATGTGCATTCGTTGTCTGCCTGTCGCGATGAGGAATGGCTGAAGAAATACGACCTGTGGCAGCAGCGGGAAAAAGAACAAAAGCAGGAGGCATCCGATTCTTTGTTTGATCTGCCTGTGGCAACGGAGAGCCTGACAGATCTTTCTCCACTTTCGGAGAATACGCCTGTAGCCCGGCAATTGCTCTTCCTCGAGGAACTGAGCAGGAGATACAACTGGCTGTTGGAGTGCCTTGTCAGACAGAATGAACTGCAGGTCGAACGCCTGAATAGCTTTGGAATACATACACTGGGAGAGGAGCAACGTCGCTACAACACGGAATGGAATCGTCTCCAGGAAGCACGGCAGCAAACGCTGCAATGGATACGTGCCCAGGAAGAAGTCATACGCATCACTGCGGAACATGATCAACTGGATACACGACTGACTGCTGCCGAAAAAGAACTCACCGACTCCGAACAGCAATGGCAGCTGCAGGTTGCACGCTTACAGATGGTACAACGCCTCTACGACAATGCCCGGCTCTCTATCAGTGAAAATGTACATACGCTGCGTACTCATCTTCAATTCGAGCAACCTTGTCCGGTGTGTGGCAGTACGGAACATCCTTATCACACGGAAGATAGTAAGGTCGAAATACTTTTCGGGCAGATAGAGACGGAGTATCGCCAGGTGGCTGAGGAGCATCGCGTGAGTCAGGAGAAGGTGATTGCTTTCCGACAGAATATAACCAACCTGCGGGAGCAGTTGAAACAATATGCCACCCAACTCTCTTTGCGTCGGGAAGAAGCTCAACGTTTGTGTCCCGTCAAGGAGGAGCGCAAGACGGAATACTTCGATCAGCAGATTGCCCGGGTGAAGGAGGAGCTGGATAAGATTGCTGTGAAGCTGAAATCTTATCAGCAGCTTCATCAGGAGTGGCAGACACAGGATGCAAAGGTGAAACAACTTCGTGGTGTGTGTGAACGTTTGCAACAGGGGATCTCGCAGTGTCATCTGTGGGTGCAGCAGGTAGAGACAGACAGAGAGCGATTGTCTCTCACTGTGGCTCACGAAGATACTATGAAGGAGCGTCTGGTGCGGGCAAAGGAGGAATTGGAGAAGGTGACTCTGGAAAGGAAAGCTTTGCTGAAAGGAATGCCTGCGGATGATGCGGAGAATAATATCCGATTGAAAGAGGCAAAACTGAATGAGATCCTGGAGACTATGAAAAGGGAGGTGGAACAGATTCAGGGACGCTTGTCGGGATTGCAGGGAGAATTGCGGCAGATAGATCATTCGATCGCAGAACTGGATCGTCGCAGCCGCAGTGCGGAAGTACCACCCGAATTGCCACAGGCTGTCAGAACACAGGAAAAATTGTTATCGGAGATGGAGCGGAATCTTTCTGCGACGGAGGCGCGGTTGCTCCAGCATCAGCAAAACCAGACGAGGATCCGACAGGCGGAAAAAGGATTGAAAGAGAGAGAACAGATTGCAGATAAATGGGGCAAACTCAATAAGCTACTGGGAAGTGCAGATGGGCATAAGTTTAAGGTCATTGCTCAGAGTTATACCCTGAATATCCTTTTGATGCATGCCAATACCCATCTCAACTATCTGTCGCGTCGCTATCGTCTGCAACAGGTGCCCGGGACACTGGCTTTGCAGGTGATCGACAGGGATATGTGTGATGAGGTACGGACAGTGTATTCGCTTTCGGGAGGGGAGTCTTTCCTGATCTCGCTGGCATTGGCACTTGGGCTTTCTTCTTTGTCAAGCAACAATCTCAAAGTGGAGTCCCTTTTCATTGACGAAGGGTTCGGATCGCTCGACGCGGATAGCCTGCGTACGGCCATGGAGGCGCTGGAACAATTGCAAATGCAGGGACGTAAGATCGGTGTGATCTCTCACGTACAGGAGATGAGTGAACGTATTGCGGTACAAATACAGTTGCATAAGGCAGTCAATGGGAAGAGCCGGATCGTGATCAAAGGGGGGAAGTTTTGAGTTTTGGGTTATAACTTAAAACTTATAACTCTCTCCCTTTTTTCCTCAGCGTAATCACCGTGACCTCCGGCCACGCTCCGAACCGAAAGGGTATCCCTACAAATCCGAGCCCTACACTGACATACAATCCGCGTTCTCCTTCCATATACAAACCACTCCATTCGGGATAGACCAATGCAGAGAAAGAGCGATTGCCCCAGGCCAATTGCATCGCATGGGTATGGCCGGCCAGCATCAGCTCAATGTCAGAATCAGGTAATACCTCTGTGCGCCAATGAATGGGGTTGTGACTGATGAGTATCCGGAACATTCCTGCGGTACCTTCTGTGGCTTTGGGCAGGTCGGCATGTTGTGAGAAGGGAGGCTCTCCTTCATTTTCCACTCCGATCAGTGCAATGCTGTCGTTGTTGTGATGCAGGATCACATGACTATTGTTGAGCATAGTCCATCCCATATCTGCCTGGCGTTGTTGCAGGTCGAAGATGTTCTCAGCCTGTTCTTCGAGGCTGTCCCATTTGTAATAAGGACCGTAGTCGTGATTGCCCATCACCGAATATACCCCATCTTTCGCATGTAAAGTAGCCAGGATCGGTTGGAAACCAATGAGCTCTGTGGCCCGATGATTGACCAGGTCCCCTGCAAACACAATCAGATCCGCTCCTTGCGCATTGGTCAGGTTCACCATACGTTCTACGGCAGAGAGATTGCCGGCAAAACTACCGATATGGATATCGGTCAGCAGTGCAATGCGATAGCCCTCGAATCCATCGGGAAGGTTTGGAGACCAGAAGGTCGCCTCTTTGACGCAAAACCTGAACTTGCCCCGCGTAGATCCATAGAGGATCATACCAGCGGTCAGTAGCGCTCCGAGCAGACCTGTATATACAAAGGGAGCTTTGGGCCAATGCAGGAGATAGTTGAAAGGAAGTCCCGCCAGCGAGCATATCATAAAGATCACCTTGGGAAAGGCAAACAGGAATACAATCAGCATAAACCCTCCCACTACTCTCGACTGCCGGTCTACCACATCGTTGCCCGCAAAGAAGCAGACATAGATCAGCCCGATCATCAGCAAAGCACTGGGAAGCCAGTAGGAAAGTTTCATCAGGGGGCTCACCATCAGTCTCACAATAAACATCCGATAGATATAGAGATCGGGAATAAGCATGAGAAGAGAGAGGAAAACAAACATGCGTTGCATCATAAGTACTATCGTTTTTTTCATACAAAAATCTCCCCCGCTGTCCAGCGGAGAAGATTTTTTTGTTAGAGAGAATTTAAGAAATAGGGTTTAAGTCCGAGTCTGCTCATATTTTCCATACATAAGTTAACGCGGTTTGTCCTTCTCTTCTGTTAGAATAAAGAAATGGGCAACATACAAACAGTCTCTATCTGTGAATGAAATTTCTCCATAAATATACTAACTTTTATTTGTAAAGCCTGTGGAGGTTCATTCGGTTTTAACAGGCTAAACAGTTATTTATCATTAATTTCGTTAATCTCACGTATCTCATCCAGATTCTTCCTGATCTCACGTATCCTTCTGACCAGGAATTTGCGCTGGATCCAGAATGCGAACAAAATGGCCAGTGTCCAGATAGCGACAAACAAAAGGATCATTCCTATGCTTTGTTCCCAGACATGTGTGGATATGAATTGTCCCATGGCAACACACAGAATAAGTGGTATGATGGCAATCTGTTCCCGGATGGCCCACGTATGCAGGCGGTTGACCCGGGTGATGACTTCCACCAGTGTCATCTCCTCTATCCGCGTACGGCGGAGATAACGAAGTGTGAAGAGATCCCAACCGATGGCTGGTACAGCAATTATCATAACAATTATATAGGGCAAATTGTTTACAGAACCGATGTGGAAAAGTCCTCCTGTCACCAATAAAAGGAGTATCGCCGCAAATACAATCATTCTCCGGGAAAGTACTTCAAAGGCACGTATCTTGCCGGAGGTCTGGGACATCAGTCTGCGTATCTCTTCTTCCCGGATGATTTCTCTGTTTTCCAGATGCTTATCCAGTTTGTGCCAGGATTTTTTCAATTCATCAAGATCCATATATCATTCCTCCTTTTTCATATTTCTGAGTTTCTGCTTGATCCGGTTGAGTTTGGTTGCCACATTGGTCGTTGTCAGTCCGGTGATCTCTGATATCTCTTCGTAGCTTTTATCTTCCAGATAGAGCAGAATAATTGACTTGTCCAGCTGTCCCAACTGGTTGATGAGCCTGTACAGCTCACGGAGCATACTTTGCAGTTCGTCGTCTTCCGCCACACGATCTGTTTCGTAGGTAAGCGTCACCAGTTCGGGTACATTTTTTTCTTTACGCATGAAGCTGATGCAGGTATTCAGAGCGATCCTGTAGATCCAGGTAGATATCTTACATTCTCCCCGAAACTTAGGAAAAGCTCTCCACAGATTGATCACGACCTCCTGATACAGGTCGTTCAGCGTAGCATTGCGGGTAGTATAGATGTAACACACCTTGTAGATCACCTTGTCATACAGACGGATGACCGCAAGGAACTCCTGCTCTACATTTTGATTTGTGGTTTGCATCAGATCATGTTTCTCTTTTAGATTAGTCGTTCAAAGCAAATAAAAATCACAGAAGGAGAAAAATTTTAAGCGGGAAAAGATAAATAAAGAGTAAAAAAAATGCCCCGTATCCCTACGGAGCATTCTGCATAATAAATACTGTTCTTAAATTAACATTGTGTATGGGGGAACAATGCTATTGTTCTCCAACAAGATGATTTGTTGAAGTCCTTCGGGCTACATCACGTAGCCTTCATGGATGATAATTATTTACACTGCAAACTTACTAAAAAAATATGCATATTCGGTTATAAAAACGAATTTATTTAATATAATTTTCCTAAACAAATGTTTTAAAAGTTTTATTATTAAGCAAAATAAAACTTTATTTTTGATTGTTTGTGGAGAAAAGAGCCGGTTAAACAGGCTTATTATTACTTATTTTTTCAGTTTCGAATATCGAAACTATAGTTTTTAAAAGGCATGAAGTAAATGAGTTTTCTTTATATATTCCAACAGCTATGCCTTGAAAAGGTTATTTATTTGTCCGGTGAAATTATTTCAGGAATTTTTGTAGAGACAGAGCAAAATATGTTATTTTATCTATTTTGTTTTTAGTAGATATTAGTTAAAAAAAAGTAGACAGGAAAGAACCGGATGTTGTACCAGTTCTCCCTGTCTCGACGATAGAACAGAAATAGAATAGTTTGTAGTTAAGCAGGTTCTATCTTAGGGTCTGTTAAAATTTGCTTATGTACTACTTATATGGAGCATTTGTTTCAGATATGCCCGATCTGTATAGCGACAGCCTCCCGGCTGCCTGTGTTTGTAATTGTTGTAGCGGTACTTCCACTTTCCGTTATGTCAAAGATAAGGGTAGAAATTATCCCCGGAAACTGAAAAACCATATAATTACAGAGGGATTGTCCTATGACAAATAGGGAAAAGGGCCGGTATAAAATCATCCGTGCTGCCCGGAGTGAGTCGGGCCCACTTATCGGGCAATGTACAAAACTTCGTTATTTTGAACTGGATGAGACCAATAAGCAGGTTACACGGTTCTTTTATCCCTGATCGTTTTATTCTTGTACCAGTCGCATAACGATTGTCTGTATCAACTACATAAGGCTACCGTTTATACATATATCTTTTTGTACAGGTCCTGATTGCCCCAAATA
>DALZBD010000092.1:0-10799 GCA_031977515.1 Bacteroides sp.
ACGCCATGAGGATGATTGTCATTCTTTTATCACGTTCTTTTATCATTTACTATTATATTTATTTACCCAATACCTATCGCAATGGAAGAACAAAAGCCTAAGATCGTTTTTTATAAACGGCGTCAGATGGGCGAGAAGCTCAATGCCGCCATCGACTTTATGAAAGAAAACTGGCGTGTCCTGTTCAAAATGTCTATGTATATCATTGTTCCTTTGGCATTGTTACAAGGACTTTCTTACAGCAGGAGTATCACTCAGATCATTGGAGACAGTTTGTTTGAATCGCAGGATCCTTCCCTGGGCGAAGCATTTATTAATCTCCTGTCGGCGATCGGTGGACTGTATCTGTCTGCCATTGTCTATACCTTGATGAAACGATACAACGAGCGTGAAGAGCGATTGCAGGGAGTCACTTTCGCTGAGATCGCTCCGGAGGTCAATAAGGGAGCAGGGCGACTGATCCTTTTCGGATTTTCGGCGAGTATACTCTTCCTTGGGGTGATATTTATTATGTTTATTTTCGGAGGTCTTTTTCCCGGTACTATATACTTTTTTATTTTTCTATTGCTGGTGTTCCTTTTTGTCGTCTGTATTCCTTTATTGCTTTTTCCGGCGGTTTACCTGTTTGAAAAGGATATTACTCTTATCAATGCCTGGAAACAGACATACCGGTTGGGCTTTGCAACCTGGGGAGGCACCTTTACATTGGCATTGATCTCTATGATCCTGATCTGTGTATGCTCATTCATAGTAGCATTGCCGCTTATTATTCTTACTGTGGTACAAAGTGTCTTTTCTCTGAGCACTTCGGGAGATTCGTATGCGCTGTCGGTGGGGTATAAGTTGCTTCAATATCTGCTTTCGGTGATTGTTGCGTTCTTTGTCTGTGTGACAACTGTCTTCTACTATATCGTAATGTCTTATCAGTATGCGCATGCCCGTGAGGTGATGGATCATGTGACGCTGGAAAGTGATATAGACCGGTTCGACAACCTGGGCTCTTCGAATGACTGAACAGATCGACACACTGGTTGCCGACCCCGCCAGGCTTTCTTATTGGCAGTCTGATCCGGCGTTTGACTATAACGCCGAATTAAGTGTGTCTCCTCCTGCCAGGCGTGGCAATGTATTGCTGGACTGGCTGTATGATATTCTATCCAAACTTCTGGAACTTATTTTCGGAAGGCAGATAGATGTGAACTATACGCGTGCTATCCTGATCGTACTTATTTTTCTTTTTATTGTATTACTGATCTGGATGATGTATAAAAAGCGGGATCGTTGGCTGCCCTATTTCCGTGCTTCCTCTGTTCCTCACGAGGTGAGTGAGGATACGATCTATGGGGTGGATTTCGATGCCGATATCCGGATGGCCGTTTCTCAGGGCGACTACAGAGAGGCCGGTCGGCTGATCTATCTGCAGACATTAAGAAACCTGAGCGACCGTGAACTGATCTTCTGGGAACTGTATAAAACTCCCACTCAGTATCTGTACGAACTCAAAAAGGAGGATCTGCGTACCTCTTTCCGCAGTCTGACCAATCATTTTTTGCAGATCCGTTACGGTAATTTTCAGGCTACCCCCTATACTTTTGAACAGATGTCGGCTTTGCGGGATAGCATTTTAAAGAAAGGAGGCCAGTCATGAAAATGAAAACCCTTTTCTGGGGAGGCCTCATTCTTATGGTCGGCCTGATGGCGTGGGTAGAATTCAGCCTGCCTAAGCAATTCAGTTGGAAACCTACTTTCAGCCGGTATGATAAGGAACCGTTTGGTTGCCTGGTATTCGATGATATGTTGTCTCGTTCGCTGCCGCAGGGATACAGAGTGACAAACGAGACCCTATATCTTCTTTCGCAGGACGAGCTTTCCCCGCGTAATATCATTTCTGTGAGTGAAAGGCTGAGCCTGACAGAGACAGACTTTGAGGCTCTGATGGAGTTGCTCGAAGCAGGTGATCATGTATTGCTGGCTGCTTCAAGGATTTCCGGTGTACTGGAAGATACATTTAATCTGAGTGCCTCTTATAGTTACCAGAATTACGAAACTCTGGCCCAGCATGTCATTCGAAATCACCGGCGGGATACGCTTTGCTGGACAGGTCCTTTTCCGGGACAGGATTTTGATTTCTACTCGGCTTTCCGGGAGGGGACTTTTTCCGAATACGATAGCCTGTTCACTCCGGTGATAGTCCCTCTGTATGCTATAAGCGATACGGCAGATCATGATGCGTATGTACTCCGGGCACATATAGGACAGGGTCAACTCATCCTGGTGTCCCTGCCTTTATTGTTTACCAATTACGGAATGCTCGACCGGGACAATTCCACACAGATCTTCCGTTTACTCTCTCTGATGGGAGACAGACCTTTTGTGCGCACACAGGCATATACCATGGAGGCCAGAGAAAACCAGACTCCGCTGCGCTATTTCCTATCTCATCCACCCTTGCGCTGGGCGTTGTATATGACCATGCTGGTGTTGGTGCTTTTCGCAATCTTCACTGCCCGCAGACGACAGCGTGTGATCCCGGTGATGCACCCGCCACAGAACAGGAGCATGGAGTTTACTGAACTCATAGGTACTCTCTATTTCCGCAGGCGGGACCATGCCGGACTGGTGCGGAAAAAGTATATATTCTTTGCCGAGACCCTGCGGCGTATGATCCAGGTAGATGTGGAAGATGAAGCACAGCAGGCACAGTCGGTAGAGCGTATAGCCGGGAAGACCGGACTGGAAAAAGAAAAGATCGCTCCTCTGCTCGAAGGGTTGCGGCACATTGCTGCCCACGACGTTCGGCTCACCGATGAAGAGATGAAGCAATACATAGACGAAATGAATCAAATTATCAATCAATTATATATCTGATTTATGGAAGAACAAGTAAGGGAAGAACAAAGTCCGCGGACCGATCTTACCCTGTTTTCACAGAAAATAGATACCATCAGACAGCAGATCTCTTCCGTGGTCGTAGGACAGGAGAAAGTGGTAGATCTGATGCTGACCACCATTCTGGCCAACGGACACATCCTGCTGGAAGGAGTTCCCGGTGTGGCCAAGACATTGCTGGCACGGTTGACAGCCCGGCTGATTGATGCCGACTTCAGCCGTATCCAGTTTACTCCCGACCTGATGCCGAGTGATGTTCTGGGTACTTCGGTATTCAACATGAAGAGCGGAGAGTTTGACTTCCGGCAAGGACCTGTATTTGCAGACATGATCCTGGTCGATGAGATCAACCGTGCTCCTGCCAAGACACAGGCTGCCCTGTTTGAAGTCATGGAGGAGCGGCAGGTGAGTATCGACGGCAACACCTATAAAATGGGAGATCTGTATACGATCATCGCTACCCAGAATCCGGTGGAGCAGGAGGGTACTTACAAACTGCCCGAGGCGCAGCTCGACCGTTTCCTGATGAAGATCACATTGGACTATCCCTCTCTGGAGGAGGAAATACGTATCCTCAAGCGGCATCATGCCAATACGCGGTTGGTGAAACTGGATCAGATAAAACCTGTGATCACCCGCGACGAACTGCTTGCGCTGCGCGGATATATGGATAAGGTATATGTGGAAGAGAGCCTTCTGCGCTATATCGCCCTGATCGTGCAGCAGACACGCACCAGCAAAGCGGTCTACCTGGGTGCCTCTCCGAGAGCGGCGGTAGCTATGTTGCAGGCTTCCAAAGCCTTTGCGCTCATGCAGGGACGTGACTTTGTGGTACCGGAGGATATCAAATTCGTATCACCTTATATTATGCAACACCGTCTGATCCTGACAGCTGAAGCAGAGATGGAGGGCCATACTCCGCTCAAAGTGACGCAACGTCTGATTGATAAGGTAGAAGTCCCTAAGTAATGTTCCTGAGCCGACGGTTTTATCTGGTCTGTACCCTGATCATCGCCCTGATCTGTGCCGGGTATATCTGGGGTTTTCTGTTCTTCCTGGGACGGATAGCCATTCTGTTGCTTCTTGCCGATCTGATCTTTGAAGCGTGGATGCTCTATGGCAGGAAGCAGGGGATAGTGGCTTCGCGTCATTGCCGGGAGCGTTTTTCCAACGGAGACCAGAATCCCGTGCGTCTGCGGATAGAGAATCGGTATGCTTTTTCGGTACGTATTCAGGTGATTGATGAGGTCCCGTTTATTTTTCAGGAGCGTCGCATCCGTTTTCCCCTGACCCTGAAAAGCGGGGAAGGTAAAAACCTGATTTATGAACTCCGCCCTACCAAACGGGGTGTGTATGGCTTTGGTCATATCCGTCTGTTCACCCGCATGGGTGCCGGGCTGTTGATACGCAGGTATACCTGTGGCGAGCCTGTGGACATAAAGGTATATCCTTCTTACCTGATGCTGCACCGTTTCGAACTTCTGGCCATGAGCAACCGCCTGACGGAATTGGGTATCAAGAAGATCCGCCGCATAGGTCACCAGACGGAGTTTGAGCAGATCAAGGAGTATGTGCAGGGAGATGATTTTCGTACGATCAACTGGAAGGCCAGTGCGCGCCGGCACGACCTGATGGTGAATATCTACCAGGACGAACGGTCGCAACAGATCTATAACGTGATTGATAAAGGTCGCGTGATGCAACAGGCATTCGAAGGGATGACCCTGCTGGACTATAGCATCAATGCCGCACTGATGCTTTCTTACATAGCCATCAACAAGACGGATAAAGCGGGGCTGGCGACTTTCAACCAGCATTTCGAAACCTTTGTTCCGGCTTCCCGCCAATCTTCCCAGATGGAGTTGCTGCTGGAAAATCTGTATAAGCAGGAGACTACTTTCGGAGAGAGCGACTTTTCTGCCCTGTGTGTGCATCTGAAAAAGAAGATAGCCAAGCGCAGCATGCTGGTCCTGTATACCAATTTTGACAGCATGAATGCTCTCAACCGCCAGATCGGCTATCTGGCACAGCTTTCCAGACAACACCGCCTACTGGTGGTGTTCTTCGAAGACAATGAATTGAAGGAATATCTGAAAAACCCGGTTGTTACTACAGAAGATTACTATCAGCAGGTAATCGCAGAGAAATTTGCCTATGAAAAACGCCTGATCGTGTCTACATTGAGGCAGCATGGGATCTATTCTGTCCTCACCACTCCGGATCAGTTGACTGTAGATGTGGTGAATAAGTACCTCGAGATGAAGAGCCGGCAATTGCTGTAGCAATCTTTCGGATACGATCCATACACATTCTGTGCCCAGGTTGCTTGCAGGAAATGTCTTCATCTTTCTGTTTAGAGCCTGTTTCGACCCTGATCGTTTTTTTATTCAGAGGCAAGGTATTGCGTCTATACACCGGTTGTGCTTTCTTTGGAAGGTGATATACTTGTAGAGACGCAATACCTTGCGTCTCATAGACAGAAAGAAGATTGAAGAAAGAGCCAATCAAACCATGACGCAGTCAAAACTGAAACAGCCTTTTATTGTTTGGAAAGAAAACAGTCGGGCTATGCCCGGTTCATTCTCCCGATTGAGTACGTCTGATCTTTCGGATCGCATGGATCACTTTTCCATCCTCTGTGATGCCTTCGATCACTACTGAGTAGGTCGCAGGTGTATCTGAGGAGTAGAACCTGAGATAGATCTCTCCCTTTTCGTTGGTCTCGAGGTGAGGTGCCCAGTGAATGGTGCTGCGCAGGTCGGGCTTAGTAGATGCATGGTCTTCTGTGGGACCATACTTTGGCGCATAGAATTCTTTTCTTACCTGATAGCCCAATGGTGTGGTGGTCTTTATATGGAATTTCTCCCTGTCTTCAAACCTCACTTCTCCTGTTTTTGTAGTGATCAGGATGGCACCGTTCGCACCTTTCGTGCCGAAGATAGCCGCTGCCCCGTCTTTTACGATCTCTACTTCCTGTATATCCTGCACAACGAGCATTTCGACCTCTTCCTGAGTATATTCGAAACCATCTACATAGAAGAGAGGAGTGCCGCGTCCACGGATGGAAACAGTGTTACCTCTTACCTGTACACCTGCTGTGCGGGAAAAGATATCAAGGATCGTAGTGGGTCGCATTCTCTCTATCTGTTTTTCCGTGACTACATGATTGAATCCGGGAGAGGAATAGATCGCATTGGGGTTATTGACTTTCCGGGCAGCGGTGATCTCCACTTCATCCAGAAAGATATGCCTCATCCCGTTGTCTGTAATGTATTTGTAATCGGCTTTTTTCAGAAAATGATCGAACATGCTGTGATCGGTCAGGCTCTCTTCCCTGAAAGGAATATACTTTGCTTTGGGAAAGATCTCCTGTTCGATGTGTATCTCTGCCCGTCGCCGGCCTTTGGGGGTGGTAGCCTGTACCATATACCGGGTATTTTCCGGCAGTTCGAAGTTGATAAAATGGAAATTACCTGTACTGTCTGTTGAGGTCTTCTCAAACAGATTGTTTTCCAGTGAGATCAACGTGACTGGGTAGCTCTGAGCCGTTCGGGTCATCAGAATACCTCCTTTGACAGAACCGGATATCTGCTGACCGATCTCGAGCACCCCTTTGTTGTAGTCAAATTCTCCTTTCAGTATATGGGATACGTTGTATCGGGTCCATCCCTGGGTCATCATCAGCAGATCCAGATAGAGGTCTGTGTGTCTGTCTGAATTTCTGAAATAATAATTCGGATCTTCTATATATCCTTTTATATCAGAGGTCAGCAGTAGTGTGGAGAGAATATTCAGACAACTATCCGGGAATACGTCATTGTCATCTGTGACGGAGACAGATACGTTGCCCCGGAGGATTTGTTGCTGGCTATCAGTCAGTCTGATGCGTGCGGCAATCTGTTCTTTCTGTTTGTAATTGGACTGGTTTGTCACAAAATCCACCTCAGCTATGTCCTGCTTGTTCTTATTGAATACAAGTCTTTCACTCACCGGATTCAGTTCCGGATCGGTAAGTATGAAGTGCAACACCCCTGTGGGCATATCCTTCTGGTCCATCACGATAAAATCTTTTTCCGTATCCCATACCGTATTCATAAAGACCCTTCCTCTGCAATGCGCTGTCAGGTAATAGCGGCTATGCGGGGTTGTGCCGCGGTTGAGTTGCAGATACAACAAGTCTTTTTTCCATGTGCTTGCCAGGGTTGCCGAAGAGGAGGTCACCTGTGGCAGATCGATTTTCTTTTCAATACCCTTGCTGTTGCGGCAAATGGCATAGTATTGTTCTTCGGGGTGGGGCATGAACAGGAATCTTCCCATGCCCTGATGCAACGATTGCAGGGAGGCAATAGAGTCGCCTTTGGAGTTGACGATCTTGCCTTGGATCTCTTCACTTTTTCCCGAACTGTTGAGTGCCTTGAAAGCCACCTGGTTGTATTTTCCTTCAAGCATATATCCGCCTTCGGGAAAGAATGCCAGGTCAAAATCCTCCCGGGCAGGTGGTATCTGTATGCATTCCGAGTGAAACTTTCCTTTGTAGTCGTAACGGATGTACACGCTCAGATTTTCCCGGGCAGAGGGTGCCTGGCAGGTAAACTGTGCTTTTCCCTCTTTGTTGGCCCTGATACTCAGAATGTCTCCCTGGGGAGGGGTGATCTCAATGTTTTCCGGAACAAAAGAGGTGTTGTCCGCTTTGTGGAGGAAATGCAGATGCAGTGTTACTCTCTTCTGGTTGTCGCTGTAGGTATACTCCTTCTCTATGCGATAGTCTGCCGAGAGGAGGCCACCGATGCGGATAGGTCGCCTGAAGAAACAGGTATCTCCCAGATCCTCCATGAATCGTGTATATGCCCTCAGGTTGTAGTTGCCCTCGGGAAGCGTCTCGTCAATCTCAAGGTGTCCGGCAAACACATCGTGTTCCGGTCGTATCTTTACCCGGGATACCACCGAATCGGAGGAAGTGATAAGTTCTACATAAATATACCGGCTGGCAATATACGGAATATGGCTTTGTGCATCTGTTGCATGTACCCTGAACCAGATGGTTTCTCCCACCAGATAGTAATTTTTGTCGATATGAAGATAGAGTTTCTCCTGTGGGTAGATGAGGGATTGAGTAGTAAAATGATTCTCAATCTTTTCGAAGACCTCTCCATCCGGATGCTGCGCGTAGATCATCCCGGTGATCGTGAACAGTAGAAATAGTGTGAGTAAGTGTGTTTTTTTATTCATATCGTTTGGTATTAACAATAACATCTCTTTCCACCGACGGATGTGGTGAAAGATCTGTTTTCACAGGTTAAGGTCCGGAGTGATCAGAGAGCGTCCGTGCTCCTTATTTGGTGCAAATCTGCCGTTGAAAGATAGTATATACAGAAAGGTGTATCAAAAGTGCATTTATATCCTTGTAAGGGATACATCAACCAACGGTCGACGAAGTCAACCATCGGTCAGCGAAGCTAATAGCCCAGTGGTTAAGCGGAGCGTACCCTGGAGCAACATGAAATCCCAAAGAACAACCTTGAACCAACGGTCGCTGAAGGCAAAAAGTTCCATAAGGAGTTTTGATACACCCTCCACTTATACAAATGTAAGAGAATCGGAGGAAACAGATGTGGAAATTCTGGTCTAAAAGAGAAAATTCCGGTTGTTTTTAGCCGGTAAGTGTGTTATCAGACAAGGTTTCGCCTATGAATATAGCCTTTCTGTCTACTTCATGCTGCAAAGGCCTGCCGGGTCTGATAAAAAAAGTATATGCCCATTGCGATAAGCAACACTCCCAGTACACCGTAGAAAAGGCGTGCCCGGTTGCGGCCCACATTCTGTACCACAAATTGTGTGTTGCGGGCAGTGAAAAACCAGTTGGCATTCAGCAGAGCAGCTACCAGAGAGACAGCTCCCAGCAGCACGAAAAAACCTTGTATAATGTAGTGTACACCCATAAGCACAGTCCGGAGTTTGAACGTTGAGATCCGGATCGCTTACAAAGATCCGGTCGTGATCACACGGCTGCCGTCTTCCTTCTCTTCGATGGTGACTTTCACCGTATTGCCCGGCAACAACTCTTCTACCAATTCCGGCCATTCGATGAAACAGAGGGCACCGCTGTAGAAATAATCTTCGTAGCCCATATCATATACCTCTTCCAGCTTCTTGATCCGGTAGAAGTCGAAATGATAGATCAGTTCGCCGGTCTCTTCCGAGCGGTATTCATTCACAATGGCAAAGGTAGGGGAGGTGATGGTATCTTCTACTCCCAGCTCTTCACAGATCGCTTTGATGAACGTGGTCTTACCCGCACCCATCTTTCCATAGAAGGCAAACACGGTGTTCTCTTCCATAGCCTGGATAAACACTTTGGCAGCTTCCTGTAGTTGTTCGGTGGAATGTATTTCTGTATGCATGGATCTTATCGGATTAATTCTCTTTTTTCGAAGCGTAAAGATAATAAAAACTCTTCCCCATTTTGCACACGGCATAGATTAAAATAGAAAAGAAGATGATAGAGGCTCCCGAGGGGATATTCTGTTGGTAAGAGATCCAGAGCCCGCCCAGGCAGCTCAGGTATCCTACTGCTATGGAGATAAAGATGATAGACTTGAACTTATGGGTAAACAGATTGGCCGTCATCTGTGGCAGTGTAAGCAGGGAGATGACCAGTACAATGCCTACAATGCGCAGGCATCCGACAATGGTGAGGGCGATGAACATGATCAGCAGGTATTCAAACCACACTACGGGTATTCCCTGCGAACGGGCAAACTCCCGGTCGAAGGCTATGTAGATGATGGGGTACAGATAGAGCCCGAAGAATACGATCAGCAGGAGGGAAAGCCCGCCCAGCAGGTAGAGATCCATAGAAGAGATCGTGAGGATGTTCCCAAACAGGTAGGCCGACAGATCGGGTGCAAACCCGGGAGCCAGGAAACTGAATATAATACCCACGGCCATACCGAACGTCCAGAAGACGGCAATGGCAGAGTCTTCCCGCATATCAGATCGCTTGCTGAGCCACTCTACCCCGAAGGCAGACAATACGGAGAAGATAGCCGCCGCCAGAATGGGAGAGATACCCGTGTAGAGGCCGATCCCGATCCCTCCGAAAGAGGCATGGGTGATGCCACCGCTGATAAAGACCAGCCGGCGGGTGACGATATAGGTGCCGATGATGCCACAGGCGATACTGGCCAACAGGCTGCCGATCAGGGCGTGCTGAAAAAAAGGATAATATAATATGTCCATTCAGGGTCTGTTTGTCATGTAAATGAAAGATACTCTGCCTCGGAGCGCAGGGCAGGCGGATCGCCGGATCTAATGAATGCGCTTTTCGCCCACCACCAGGATCACCTCGTCTTTCAGCAGGTCGGGGAGAGCGATCCCACGCAGTTGCAGGCTGCGTATCCATCCGGGCACATCTTCTTCCCGCATGGTATAGAATACCTCCCGGAACTGCTCTGCTTCCTCCTCAGAATACTCATCTGCTCCGAATCCGATGAACTGGTCCAGCTCTTCATCGTCGTAATATTCTATTTCCCGGCTCATGGCTGCCAACAGGCTGTCTTTTTCACAGGTGGCATGCTCGCCGCAACATTCGCTGTCGGGTTGTTGAACTTCGGGAATGTCTGCCGCCTCGCCCCGTTCTCTTCGTTTACGGATGCTGCGGTAGTGGAAATACCCTGCTACCAGGGCTACGAAAGTGATGAATATCAGACAAAGTAGGAGTACCCACATAATAAATTACGAAATTTCTACAAAGTTACTCATTAAATTGTATTTTTGTACGCTTGTAAAACAAAAACCATGAATAAAAGCAAATACGACACCTATAAATTTGGTCTGGTGACCGCTTCGGCCTTTGTTATCGCCAATATGATCGGTACCGGTGTCTTTACTTCCCTCGGATTTCAGCTTCT
>DALZBD010000093.1:0-10776 GCA_031977515.1 Bacteroides sp.
ATCAAGCCTGCAAAAAGGGCATTGATGATCAGAATCAGGTGTCCGACCATTTTTCCGACTCGTTTCATGATCTATCTTTTACTGGCGTCAAACAGCCTTTTTTTTTCTTCCGCAGTCAGGCTGTCGTATCCCAATTTTTTGAGTTTGTCCAGGATGCGGTCTACTTCATCGGACTGTGCCTTTTTACGGGCATTGTATTCGTAGTCCTTCTGGTTTTTACCGTAGTGCACTTTCATTTTAGGCTTGCGTTGAAACGCTTTCCCACTGAAGAGGTTCGTGATGCCATCCAGTACTTTATTGATCCAGCTTGTCGGATCATATCCTTTGGTCAATGCCGATGCAAACCACCAGCCTGCCAATGCTCCACCCAGATGAGCAATGTGTCCACCAGCGTTTTCCGATGTAGCCAGCAACATATCGGCAATTACCACAAGGCCAGCAAGATATTTGAGGGGGATACTTCCCAGAAGCAATAGCCGGATCGGATAGTTGGGCTGGCGTATGGCCGTGGCGACGACGATGGCCAGTATGGAAGCAGAGGCTCCTACCATTACCGATCGGTATACCTGTGTCTCGAAGTAAGGAAAAATATTGTAAGAGAGCAGGTAAAGTACTCCTCCACAGACCCCTCCCAATACATACAATCCCCGGAGGTGTTTCGCGGAGAATATCTGCAGGAACAGCGATCCGAACCAATACAGCCACAGCATATTGAAAAGCAGATGGAGAATACCTGCATGCATAAACATATAGGTAAAAAGTGTCCAGGGCTGACGTATAAAGTGCGCGGGCCATGCCGGGAGCACCAGATACCGAGTCAAAAAAGATGTATCCATGTTGAAAAGCCTGAACAACAGGCTGATCACAGCGATGATCAGGAATATCCCGACATTGATGTATATCAGCCGGATGTAGATATTCCCCTGGCGGAATTGTCTTTTGATATCAGTAAGCATACGGATTTCTGCGTTTGGTTTTATTTCTCCAGTAGAGTATCAGGATGATTCCGAAAATCATTCCTCCCAGGTGGGCGAAATGCGCAATGTTATCGTTGGGATTGTTTGAGAAGCCCAGATAGAGTTCAATCAGAGCATATCCGATCACAAAGTACTTGGCCTTTATGGGGAAAGGAAAAGGAATAATAAACAATTGCTGATTGGGAAAGAGCATACCAAATCCGAGCAGAATAGCATATACAGCTCCGGATGCTCCTACCGTGATCATGCGGTTGAGGTATTCAGACATAGGGATGACCATGTGTCCGATATTCACATTCTGGTAAGCGGATAAAACCGTATCGTAATGGATGTATTGCACGATTTCCTGTACAATACCGGCACCTATTCCACAGAAGATATAGAAAAAGAGAAACCGTTTTGGACCCCATACCTGTTCCAGTACGCGACCAAACATGAATACAGCGAACATATTAAAGAAAAGGTGTGCGAACCCCCCGTGCATGAACATATAGGTGATCAGCTGTGCCGGGTTGAAGTCGCTGGCCAGGAAAAGGTGTAAGCCCAGATATTGGTTGAGATCGATGCCATAGGTTTGTAGCACCAATGTGGCCATAAAGACGAGCACATTGATGATAATCAGGTTCTTGGTAATAGGAGGCATTATCATAGATTCTGTTTTTTATAATTCAAGTTGAAAATTCGTGGCTGCAAAAATACGAATTAATTCTTTTGTAACGGTAAAAATAATGTATATTCCCTCTGATTCAGTAATTTGACATCGTTTTTTCTAAGTTTTTATTTGATATTTTGTTTTGTTAGACTATCTTTGTAAGAAGGGCTATAAGTTATGAGTGTAACATCATATTAATCTAATCTATTCAATCAGGTATTATGAACAAAGCGGAACTTATTATGGCCATGGCCGGAGAATCCGGTCTAAGCAAGACGGATTGCAAAAAAGCACTGGATGCTTTTGTCTCTACTGTATCCAAAACATTGGAATCGGGTGAAAAGGTTTCTTTAGTGGGCTTCGGCACGTTTGTCGTAGCAGAGCGCAAAGAAAGACCGGGTGTTAATCTCTCTACCAAAGAGAAAATCGTTATTCCTGCCAAAAAAGTGGTGAAATTCAAGCCGGGTACTGATCTGGCGGATGTAGTGCAATAACCAATGACACCAACGAAGAAAGGAGGGATGGAAAAGAGGTAAGAAAGATTCGGTTCATATCAAAAAGTCCTGTCTTTGATAGTTGTTGTTAAGGATAGACTAAGTGGATCTTGTCTATGAGATTATGATCATATATTAAGAGAAGAGGCTTTTCTGTAGGAAATAGTCTCTTCTTTTGTTTTTTACTGCATACATGCCTATACGGATCTGGTCCTGTCTGTGAGTCTGTTATTTTAATTAAAGAAAAAGAGTAGTCACAGAGGCTGTTTCAAAGATGATTCTCACTCCAAAAGCCGGACAAAAACTTTTGGTATATAGTTCATTTGAAACAGCCTCTTTTTTTGTATCTTTGCGTCCACAAATATAGGTGGTTATGAATATAGAGAACAGACTTGTAACATCCGTGATCGACGGATTAAACATACTTTACGGACAGGACGTTCCGGCAGCTCAGGTACAATTGCAGAAAACAAAGAAAGAATTTGAAGGTCATCTCACGCTGGTGGTTTTCCCTTTCCTGAAACTTTCCCGCAAAGGCCCTGAGCAGACAGCACAGGAGATCGGGGAGCATTTGCTGGCCAATGAGCCTGCTGTAGCAGGCTTCAACGTGATCAAAGGATTTCTCAATCTGACGATTTCTTCTGCTTCCTGGATCGGACTGTTGAATGCCATCCATGCGGATAAGCAATATGGTATCGTACCTGTCGGAGAGGATTCTCCGTTGGTGATGATCGAGTATTCTTCTCCCAATACCAACAAACCCCTTCATCTGGGACATGTTCGCAACAATTTGTTGGGAAATGCACTGGCCAATATTGTAACGGCCAATGGCAATCGTCTGGTGAAGACCAATATCGTGAATGATAGGGGGATCCATATCTGTAAGTCGATGCTGGCGTGGCAGAAGTATGGTAATGGTGAAACTCCCCAGACCTCCGGGAAGAAAGGGGATCACCTCGTGGGTGATTACTATGTATCTTTCGACCAGCACTACAAAGCCGAACTCAGTGAGCTGATGGCTCAGGGAATGTCAAAAGAGGAGGCCGAAGCAGCCTCAACCCTGATGCAGGAAGCACGTGAGATGCTTCTCAAATGGGAGGCCGGGGATCCGGAGGTACGCGCTCTGTGGAGCATGATGAACGGATGGGTCTACGAAGGTTTCGATGAGACGTACCGCAAAATGGGTGTGAGTTTCAATAAGATCTATTACGAATCGGAAACCTATCTGGAAGGAAAAGACAAAGTGCTGGAAGGATTGGATAAAGGTACTTTCTACCGCAAAGAAGACGGATCGGTATGGGCCGACCTCACTCCGGAAGGACTGGACCAGAAACTCCTGTTGCGTTCGGACGGGACTTCGGTCTATATGACTCAGGATATTGGTACCGCTAAGTTGCGTTTCGACGACTACCCGATCAATAAAATGATCTATGTGGTAGGGAACGAGCAGAATTATCATTTTCAGGTATTGTCTATCCTGCTGGATAAACTGGGCTTTGACTGGGGCAAGGATCTGGTGCATTTCTCTTACGGTATGGTGGAACTTCCCGAAGGGAAGATGAAGTCTCGTGAGGGTACTGTGGTGGATGCGGACGACCTGATGGAAGAGATGATCCGTACGGCTCGGGAGACTTCTCAGGAACTGGGAAAGCTGGATGGATGCACCGAAGAGGAGGCCGAAAATATCGCCCGGATCGTAGGTTTGGGTGCTTTGAAATATTTCATTCTCAAAGTGGATGCCCGCAAGAATATGACCTTCAATCCGAAAGAGTCTATCGATTTCAATGGAAATACCGGCCCTTTTATTCAATATACATACGCCCGTATTCAATCGGTGCTGCGCAAAGCGGCCGAAGCGGGGATGACTATTCCCGAAGAATTGCCCACGGATCTTGTCCTGAACGAAAAAGAACAGGCACTTATACAGGCGCTTTCCGAGTTTGCAAGTGTAGTGCGTCAGGCAGGGGAGGACTACAGTCCTTCGGTAATTGCCAACTATACGTATGATCTGGTGAAAGAGTACAACCAGTTCTACCACGATTTCAGCATCCTGCGTGAGGAGAACGAAGCAGTCAAACTGTTCCGTGTAGTACTTTCTGATAACGTGAGTAAAGTGGTGCGTCTGGCTATGGGATTGCTTGGTATTGAAGTACCCAGCCGGATGTAATTTTTCTGATGAACTGGTCCTATGATACAAATAGATGATGTAGTTATCTCCCTGGACGTGTTCAGGGAGAAATTTTTATGTGACCTCGGAGCCTGTGCAGGTGAGTGTTGCGTGGAAGGAGATGCAGGTGCCCCTCTGGAGAAGGAGGAGGTTGCGCGTATCGAAGAGGTGTTGCCATTGATCTGGGACGAACTGTCTCCGGCTGCCCGGGCAATCATTAACAAACAGGGTGTGAGCTATCTTGATGAAGATTGCGATCTGGTGACCTCTATTGTCAATGGCAAAGACTGCGTGTTCACCTGCTACGACGAAAAGGGATGTTGCTACTGTGCCATAGAAAAAGCTTTCCGGGAAGGGAAGACCGACTTTTACAAACCTGTCTCCTGTCATCTTTATCCCATCCGGATTTCTCCCATGGGGCCTTATCAGGCTGTCAACTATCACCGTTGGAGTGTCTGTAAAGCGGCTGTATTGCTGGGGCAGAAAGAGAATCTGCCGGTTTATCGTTTTCTCAAAGAACCTCTGATCCGTAAATTCGGTGAGGCCTGGTATCAGGAACTTGAAGAGGCTGCCCGGGAATTGAAAGAACAGGGATTGATCTGATCAGATAGTATTCATATCCAACGATAGGCTGTCTCCAAATTCTTTATTGAAGTCAATAAAGAGTTAGGAGACAGTTTTTTATTTACTTATATACTTTTCTTATCCACTTTAGAGAATGAGTTTCCGATGTGCGTTTCTGATCCATAACACTCTATAAAAAAAGTTCCGGCCTGATGGATCACTCCCGGCCGGAACTTCCTCGTTGTAAGATGTGAGGTTGGTAATTAATTAAATTAAAATCACGCGTCTATATTCGCATAGGTCGCGTTTTCCTCTATGAATTCCCGACGGGGGCCTACGTCTTCTCCCATCAACATGGAGAATATGTAATCGGCTTCAGCCGCATTTTCAATATTTATTTGTTTCAGCAACCGATTTTCCGGATCCATGGTGGTCTCCCAGAGCTGCTGGGCATTCATCTCTCCCAAACCTTTGTATCGTTGGGTATGGATGGCATTTTCCGATCCGCCACCGTAGGTATCGATAAACTGTTGACGTTGCGCGTCTGTCCAGCAATACTCCTCTACTTTACCTTTTTTGCAGAGATACAGAGGGGGAGTAGCAATGTACAGATAACCGTTCTGGATGATCTCTGGCATATAGCGGAAGAAGAAGGTCATGATCAGGGTGTCGATGTGCGATCCATCGACGTCGGCATCGGTCATGATGATGATCTTGTTGTAGCGTAGCTTCGTAAGATTCGCAGCTTTGCTGTCCTCTTCCGTACCAATGGTAACACCAAGGGCAGTATATATGTTGCGGATCTCATCACTTTCCAGTGCCTTGTGATACATCGCTTTTTCTACGTTCAGGATCTTACCGCGCAAAGGCAGGATCGCCTGATAGGCACGGTTACGTCCCTGCTTGGCGGTACCCCCTGCAGAATCCCCTTCGACGAGAAACAGTTCGCACTTTTCCGGATCTTTGTCCGAGCAGTCGGCCAGTTTACCCGGCAGTCCTCCTCCCGACATGGGAGATTTGCGTTGTACCATCTCACGGGCTTTACGTGCCGCATGGCGTGCTGTAGCGGCCAGGATCACTTTGTCCACGATCATCTTGGCCTCTTTCGGATGCTCTTCCAGGTAATAATTCAGCGCTTCTCCCACCGCCTGATCCACAGCTCCCATTACCTCGTTGTTGCCCAACTTGGTCTTGGTCTGTCCTTCAAACTGGGGTTCGGCTACCTTGATCGAGATTACAGCAGTCAGTCCTTCGCGGAAGTCGTCTCCGGCAATCTCTACTTTCACCTTTTCCAGCATTTTGCTGTCTTCGGCATATTTTTTCAGCGTACGGGTCAGTGCGCGACGGAATCCGGCCAGGTGCGTACCTCCTTCTATCGTATTGATGTTGTTCACATACGAATGGATGTTTTCACTGAAAGAGGTATTGTACATGATCGCTACTTCGATGGGAATTCCCTGCTTTTCCGTATTCAGGTAGATCACATCGTTGATCAGATGCTCACGTGACGAATCGATGAAGCGAACAAATTCCCGCAGTCCCTCTTCCGAGTAGAATACTTCGTGTTTGCCTTCGTTGCCTTCTTCGTCTTTACGTTTGTCAGACAGCGTAATTTTCACACCTGCGTTGAGGTATGCCAATTCCCGCATGCGGGTAGCCAGAATCTCGTATTTGTAGACCAGGTCAGTAAATATACTCGGGTCCGGCCAAAAAGTCTGGCGGGTACCTGTGATTTCTGTGGCTCCGGTCTCTTTCACATCGTAAAGAGGCTTACCGCAGGAATATTCCTGCTGATAGGTTACTCCATTGCGGAATACCTGTGTAGTCATGTGGGTAGACAAGGCATTCACACAGGATACACCTACTCCGTGCAATCCTCCGGATACTTTGTAAGAGTCTTTATCAAATTTACCTCCGGCATGCAGCACGGTCATAACCACTTCGAGGGCCGACTTTTTCTCTTTTTCGTGATAGTCTACCGGGATACCGCGTCCGTTGTCCTGTACGCTAATGGAATTATCTTCGTTGATGGTCACTTCGATCGTGTCGCAGTAACCGGCCAGTGCTTCGTCAATAGAGTTATCTACTACCTCATATACCAGGTGATGAAGACCTTTTGTACTGATGTCACCGATATACATCGCGGGGCGTTTTCTTACCGCTTCCAATCCTTCCAGTACCTGAATACTGTCGGCAGAATAGCCACCGTTCTGGGTGTTGATTTGTTCTTCAGTCATATGTTGTTTTTCTCTAATTTTAAACCAGACAAAGATAGTAAAAATAGCTGGTAAATTGTGTTATCAGAGAGTTAATTTTTGCCCTTTTATGATCCATTTAGAGGTGATTTCCATGGTTTTCTGTATTATCCTGATCCGGATGTGGCTGTTTATATATATGAACCCTGCTATCGGTTGTCTGAGTGTATGTTGTTTTGTAGAAGAGGATGCCTTCCAAAGATAATTTTATAGAATAAAGGAACTTTATTTTGTTTTATTTGCTATTTTTGAAAGCGAATGGATGTATGGGGCTTTAAACCTAATTACTCTTTTACAGGTGAGAAAGTTGATTCGTAAAGATCATAAACAAATAAATGAATAAAAAATCTATCCGTTTTTATACACTTTTACTCTCCTTGGCTTTTCTGATTCCGGGAAGTGTCGGTCTGATCTATACAGACTGGGTAAGTAAAAGCTATGAACCGGTCGTAGCAAAGGTTCAGCATATTAAAAAGTATAAGGTAGGGGCCGGACGAAAAGCTACTACCCAATATGATGCTACAATCACTTATAGGGTTGACGATACAACCTACAAAACTCTTTTAAAGAAGTGTGGTCCTTCTATGAAGAAAGGGGATCATATAGAGGTTTATTACAATCCTCAGAAACCGGGCAAGGTTGTCTCTGTAGAACTGAATAAATCCATGTGGTTTATGTTCCTGTATCTGGCTCTTATCACGTTTGTATGCGGATCCGTTTTATTTATTTTATCTGGTATCTTTTCCGGAAGAAGCGTGAAATAAGAAGGAAGCTGAAAGAGAGGAAATGCAGAAATCTGCTTTCCATAACAGGGTAATGATTTGAAACTAATGAATAGCGTGTTTGGTTGTGTATGTGGAGCAGGTATAAACCCATAAAGCGATTAAGCCGGATCCTAAAATCCGGCTTAATCGCTTATATGTAGAAGTTTTAGAAAACGTAGGAAATTAACCGAGCTTATTGATATAAATAGCCAGTTTTGATTTCAAGTTGTTTGCTTTGTTTTTGTGAATGATATTCACTTTAGCCAACTTGTCCAGCATTTTAGTAACGCCAGGGTACATAGCAACAGCTTCTTCTTTGTTTGAAGTTGCACGAAGTTTTCTCACAGCATTTCTCATGGTTTTAGCATAATATCTGTTGTGAAGTCTTCTCTTCTGCTCTTGTCTGATTCTTTTTAATGATGATTTATGATTTGCCATCTCGACTAATCTTAATTTTTAAGTTGTTTTATTTTGTAGCCCATAGGGGAGTCGAACCCCTCTTTCCAGAATGAAAATCTGGCGTCCTAACCGATAGACGAATGGGCCATTGGGGTTGAAGTATTTCTACTTCTGCACGAGGCTTGTTCCCGATTGCGGATGCAAATGTATGGACTATTTTTGAATTGACAAAACATTCCTGAATAATTTTTTGGAATTTTCCTCGTTGAGGTCTGGTTGTAACGTTTTAAAAGACGGGTTATCAGTATGTTATTAATAGTTCAATTGGATAGTAACTTTTTTACCATGTGTCTTTTGCGCCTTGTAGCGGTGACACTACAGTTTTTTTTGTAGCTTTGTAGAAGATAGGATGCGGTTCAGTATAGTTCGAGTAAACTTGACTCTACATTCACCTTTCACTATCTTTGTACTTCATTTCAATGAAGATACTAAAGAAAAGAGGAGAAATATGATACATCAAACAGTTGGTATCGTTTTACATACATTGAAATACAACGATTCGTCGAACATTGTGGATATGTACACGGAAATGTTTGGGCGTGTCTCTTTTCTGGTGCGTATTCCGCGTTCGAAGAAGGCTGCGGTAAAGAGTGTATTGTTTCAGTCCCTTTCCATTCTGGAGATAGAGATGACTCACCGCCCTACCTCTTCTCTGCAACGCATACGGGAAGCCAGACCTTATCCTCCTTTGGGTTCTGTGCCGTTCCATCCGTATAAGTCTGCTATCGCCTTGTTTCTGGCGGAATTTCTTTTCAGGGCAGTACGGGAAGAGACGGAAAACCATCCATTGTTTGCTTATCTGCGCCATTCTATTCTTTGGCTGGACGAAGCTCCGGATCGATTTTCCAACTTTCATCTGGTATTTCTGATGCGCCTATCCCGTTTTTTGGGGCTTTACCCCAATCTGGAAGACTATCACGACGGTGACTATTTTGATATGCTGAATGCCAGCTTCACTTCCGTACGTCCTACTCATCATGCTTATTTTCTGGAACCGGAAGAGGCTTCCCGGCTGACACAATTGATGCGTATGAATTATGAGACTATGCATCTGTTTGATATGGGGCGTACACAGCGCAACCGTTTTCTGGGTGTACTGCTTGAATATTACCGGTTGCATCTACCAGAGTTTCCGGAGCTGAAGTCTTTATCGGTGTTGCAGGAGTTGTTTGGGTGATGGTATAGGGTATAACTGGCAGATTAAAACTTATCAGCAACAAAGACTATATTGCTGATAAATCTTGCCCTGATACAGCTAAGTCTGCACAGACTGTATTTATAGGGTATGTATTATTGCGGATAACCATTTTCTTTTCAGTCATATTCTTATTTTATCCGGATCTTTACCGATATGTTTTCTTTTTCGTCCGGTTCGACAACGATAGGTATGAAACAGAATCCCGGTACGGGATTGAATATCCGGTTGTCTTTCGCAGGGGCTATCTGCATGGTATTGGGACTGTTCACGTATACTTTTCCACCTTTTCTGTCTATTTCTATGTAATGAGGGTCGATGATTTCTTTTTCTTTTGGGGAGGCGATCAGAGGCAATACCATCCGGGCACCGGCTTTGCAGAGGGATTCCGGTAATCTGGCACGTAGAATCACCTCCCGGGAGGTGAAGATGTATTCGATCTGTACAGAGGAGGAGAGTGCTTCCAGGGTCTGTTGGTGGATATCTACCAGTTGAGCTTCTACTTCGAACCGATATGTATCTTCAGACTGATGGTTGTTCTCTTTCGGGCAACAGATAATTTTTGCATTCCGGTCGTCAAGGTTGCTATATTGCTTTCCTTCGTGCAGCATCTCTATACGGGGAGTTCCGGGCATCAGGTTGGGGTCGTAACAACTCTGCATATTGGGCTCCTCGATCAGGGAGTATTTATTCATGGTGGCGGCAAAAAGCGGACCAATCTGCTCGTGCCAGAGCAGAGACAACGCACCTCCCATGGGGTGGGTACCCTTTACCTTGTATTCCGAGTCGAACCCTGTGACTGTAGCTCTCCACGGTCCGTTGGCTATCAGCCAGGTACGGATGTCTTCGAAAGCAGTCACTCCCTGTGTTTCTTCCCGGGGCAGTCTGGCAGGCCGATCCATGCTTATGGGTTGGTTGAGCAGGGTAGTGAGTGCTTTGGCATGTCCGAAGGTATGGTGGATACAGGCTTCTGTGCCCCAATCGGCGTAGTGCATGCCGCCTTGCAGCAGACCCTTCACGGTAGCCTGTCGGAGCAGGAGTATGTTGCGGCGGCAGGCTTCCGCAAATTCCGGATACTTCCCGGCCAGGGCATAGTAGCCTCCCAGACATCCGTCACTGGTGCGCCCACCCCAGTAAGCCCATTTGAAACTGCGTGTTCCCCAACTGTTGTCCCATGCACCGTCGGGCAGCATAAATTGCAGATGGGTGAGCATGGATCGTTCTACGAGTGCCTGTGTCGCGTTGTCTT
>DALZBD010000094.1:0-10594 GCA_031977515.1 Bacteroides sp.
CAGTACGAAAATACAGCAACTGTACCTTCTGAACGAAACTAATACCTTTTTTATGAGATCCAAAAAACGACATATACTCCTGACAGCTTTTTTTGCGGTGGCTGTCTTCTCTTCCTGTGGTCCGGTGCATCTGCTGACACGGGTACACAGAGTGCCGAGGCACCATTCGGTCAATTACAACTACGAACATGTAAAAGCAGAACGATCCGAGATCAATAAAAAACCGTGGGTAGTCTACTCCGACCGGCAGGGCAATGTAGCCACCATGGAACCCGGCGGCTCCCTGCCGCAACAGGAACCGGGATTCCTGGAACCCATGCTGGTGATCGGCAGGAAGGGAGACTATTACAAACTGATCAGATACGACCCTGCCGTGCTGAAAAACCTGCGGCTGGTGAAGCACAAAGAGGCGGAGTTTTACGGATGGATCCACAAAGACCAGTTGTTGCTGGTCAACAATTCCCGGACCGAGATCCGCAACGGTATCAAACTCAAGAGCCTGACAGCACTGACCGACTGCCGCATGATCCTGGAGGCAGAAAAGTATTTCAGCAACGATTCCATCCGGGTGTATAGCGATCCGAAACTGGAAACGGTGTGTGGCAGTGTGGCAGCGGGACATATTGTATACGAACTGAAATCAACTCCTATGGGCGACCGGGTACTGATCGCCAGAAAAACCGGCCTGACGCCGGAAGAGGTGACCGGGCAGGTCATCGGCTGGGTGGATGCTTCGCTGATCGCACCTTTCGGACAACGGCTGTCTCTCAGCCCGACACCGGATACAGACAGCGAGGTATCGGCAAAAGAAGGTTCCGCAACGCAACGGCCTCCTCTCCCCTATTCGCCGGTCTCGCTGAGTCCGGTGCTGTTTGCCCACCGGACCGATACGGCCATGCTGTTCCGTACACTGGATGCCACGGAACTCATTGACCACAGCGACAACCGGATCTATAACGTAATCGGCCAGGCGATCACACTCGAAGAGAGCCGGGAGATTGCTGCCCGGCTCAGGGAGGTGAATGTGATCTTCTCGTTTGCTCCTTCCACGTATGTCATCTGGCAACTGCCTCTCCTGACCAATGCCGTACAGAATCTGAAACCGGTATTTGAAGCCTCAGAAGGGGCTTTCCATTATCAGTTCGGAGCCAGCATCGGCGGAAAAATGATCCCACTCGGACGCGATTACCTCTCTTTCAGTGAACAGGTCATAGAAGCGGGTAAAACGGTTTCCCCGGGAGATTCCACCGCGTTTGTTAAGTCGATGGAAGAGGCCCTGCTTCTGGCCTCCTCCCGTCCGGAGGCTACCAACCTGATTGTGCTCGTCGGAGAGCATGCGTCACAGAAAAAACTACCTCCACACCTCCACAGCAGAATGATCCGCAACAATTGCCGGCTGTTCAGCTACCAGGTATATGCAGACAATGAAGACAGTTACAACAACTTCGTCCTGCAATCGCTGGAACTGATAGAGTCGTATGCAGCTTTCTACCGGACAAGCAAACAGGAGATCCTGGTATATTCGGATCAGATACGCCGGAACGATATCTTTCTGGAAGGAGCGAAAAACGTCTATACACTCGATTTTCCTGCCCGGAGCATGTCTCAGGGAATGGTGGTCTTTCCTGAGAAAAAACGGTTTGCCGACACAGAACTGTTCCTTGCAGGTGTCGATTCGATGGTCAGGCAGATCGAGAAGGACAACCTGACGCTTATCTCCAGCATGGACAAAGCATTTACACAGGTAGGACGTCACCGGAGCAGGTTTGTCAGGGAGATAACCACACATCTGGGTATTGAGCCGCAAACTCCGGTCGACCCGCACATCGGTAGTGCATTCCGGGAAACCATTCCCCGTTGGGTGACGGTTACCGACAGGATCGGAGTGCCGTTTGATTCGGTCAGTATGGCTCCTATGGGCCTGCTACTTACCGGGGAGGAACTGGACGAGGTGAAAGGATTTGTGGAGAAACTGGCTTCCCGCAAACCGGATCTGCGTGGCGAGGCTCCGTCGGACGAAAAGGTAAAACTTCGTACAGTGAAGAAAGTGCGCAAAAGCCTGCGGGAGATACCGGCAGACCTGACGGTATACGAACGGGACAGTATCGATGGTGCAGGCGACGAGCCCACCGAAACCGTACGTTACCAGTCTACCCGGAAGATACGCAAACACCTGTACAAAACATACCTGCATGCCCTGAAAAACTGTGTGATCGAAGGCAACCCGCGCAAACTCACCCTTGCCCGGGCACAGGAATACATCACCACCCAGCCTACCCTCTCTCCTCAGCTGGGAGGTGTCACCCTCAAAGGACTAAAGAAAAGATCACGCTTTTCCGACAAACAACTGGATCTGCTGATCGAATATTTTGAAGAATCCAAAGGAGAGATCGAAGCACAGGTGGTACCGGTGGAAGAAGTAACTTCTCCCGGGGGAGAAACCTACTTCTTCCTTCCTGGGAAAGCCATGCCGTGAGGCAAAATATACCTGTATAAGTTAAATGATATATACACACGCCTATGAAAGTAACACTAACTCTCGCCCATGAATCGTATCCCATACTCAGATGCAGGTACGGATTTCACCGCCCAGTAAACGCCAAAGGCTATCCGCAGGGTGGCATGCGCTCGGGTGAGATCCAGTTGATGCTGGAATCTACAGAAAGTACACAACTGCTGGAAAGAATGCTCACCAAAGAACCGGTATCCGTACCCGGAAAACTCGAATTCACCGATAAAGAAGAAGGTACCATTCTCCGGATCCTTGAATGGGAAGAAGGTTACATCTATGAGGCAGGAGAAACCCTATGGGGAAATTCCGGCCAACCCCTGACACAAACCATTTCCATCACACCGCTGCGCATGAACATCAACCGCACCTTAAAAATAGACAGAAAGTTTCCGCAATCGTATGGATTCTGGTGGGAAAGAATTAAGGAAGAGATAAGTAAAGAAAATATACCGGTACATATTGAAGAGGGACATGAGATATTGAAAGTGGTGTGGAAAGATTGCAAAGGAGAAAAAGAAATAGAAAAGATTCCAACAAATGGTATTGTAACTTTATACGGAGAAACCCGTGGTTTCGCAGAAGGCGAGGAAATTGAATTCACAATAGAAGTGCCTTGGGGAGAAACAATAAAAGTAGAAACAATAGTTGGCAAAAATGGAATTGTAGAAGTGCAAAACTTTAAATTTTAATTCAATGAATAAAGCATCTGAGTATACAATTAACAAAGATATTACACTCCAGTTACAAAGTAGAAGAAAAGGTATACAAAGTGAAAAAAAAATCCTTTTATCCGTCTGTAACAGACAACCTAATCCAGTCACGAAGGGAAATAAAGATTATTATCGTTTTAGATTTGAAGATTTTCTGGAAAGATATAAAGGTTGTCACTTTCCCCCCCCGGAATATTATCTCGGTCCTTTGCTCAGAATTCCGGTAAACCCCATTCTTCATCCTTTGGACTATCTTTTCGCAAAAGATTTAGATGATTTTCCTTATGAGTACGAAAGGCTTGGGAAAAAATGGAAACCAAGAACTTCCAAAAGTTACGGATATAAATACTGTGCTATATTTAATGAAATTCTCTTCCCGGAATTATCTCTTCAAGGACAGGAATGGTTAATGGAAACTACCCTTTTATTACAAGATTACATGGATAAAGGTGTAGTAGAAAAAAAATTTATGAATAATAAAAAATACAACGAACGAAATCGTATACATTTGGGCAATGTGAATGAATTTTATTCAGATATTGAGTTACATAGTTCTAAATTTAGAAATTTCGCTTTTGCCACACATTCAAACGCTTACCTGGATGCAGGACTGGTAAGATTACCATTATCGGATAAAATCAAGATTGCCACAACACCTGAGATTAAAGAATTTCTAGATACAGAAACCTGGAAACAAATCTGGGATGTATTGGAAGTACAGGTACAGCAATGGAATGAAGATGTTCAAAGAGCCATACAAGAAGCTGAAAAATACATATATTTGTTTAAAAAAGTATATTCTATTTGGAAAACAGCGAATAATTTGTTAGAAAAACTCAAAAGAAAAAGAAAATATACTCTATGAATAAACAAAATACAGTAAACTATTTAGTGTATGTTATAACAATAACAAGTATGTTGTTATTTTCTGCATGTAAAATAAAAAACATAAATTATAGCACAATGAACTGGAAGGAAAAAGATGTATATTGCATGCAAGCCGATGAATTACGAAAACCTTATCAGGTTTCGCAATTTTATATTCAGGACAGCTTGCATGGATACATAGTGGGTAATTACAATAAAACAGAATGGGAAGCGGCCAGAAAAGAACAAAGAAAAATAAATGAAGCCAACAACAGAGCTATTGTATTGTATACGGAAGATGGTGGAATCAGTTTTTCAAAATCAGATCTGGGTTCTGGTAATGTTGAAAGAATATTCAGTGCATTGAAATCTGACAATGTATATATTCTTATAAATCGATTTACAGATGGATTACAGCAGCTTATGGTTTCGGAAAATTATGGTAAAACATGGAAATTTATATGTGAATACAATCACATACAATTCTATTCCTGCCAGTTTTACAATGACTTATGTGGTTTTATTAGTTTTGAAGAAAAAAATAAAAAATATATTTTGACTACTTCTGATGGAGGTATAAACTGGAACTCCTATTTGTTAACAGAAGAACAGGAGCAGCTGATAGTAAATGGCGTATTTTTATCTGAAAACGTGATTATTTCTCCTATAGATCAGTCGAAAAAAGCCATATTGTTCCATACGGATACCCAGGAAATCCAGATAAAGACCTTACCGGGAACTCCAAAGGAAACCGTACAATACGGTGGCATGGTTAAAGACGATAGCACAGGGGAATATTATGTGGAATTATACGACCAAAAGATGATGGAAATGGAGTATCCTGCAATGTGTGCAACCAAAAAACTATTACATATCACCCGACAGGAAATTTTCACTTTACCATTTCCCGGAGAAACAGGATATTATACATTAAGTAATGGGTATATAGGTACTTTTATTGAAGAAGGAACAAAAACCTATTATTATTATAGCAAAGACTCAGGTATTACCTGGCAAAAAGAACTTCTTCCCCGTCCTATAGTCTTTAACGGAGAAAAAGCCCTTTATCAAAAATATGCATGGCATGAAGACGGAGGATATTTCGTTTTACAGGTAAGATTTCCATCAGAAGAGTGAGGAAACGAGAATTAAATTCACAGATAATTTCTGTGGATTCCCCAATATGTTTCCCCCATTCTTATAAAATAGCCCCCCGGAGCATAATATGAGTTAATAATCCTCTCTGGCAGAAATCTCATTACATAGATAAGAATTATCAATATCTACAACGGAAATATAGGTGCAAGAGGTTATTTCTACGGAGGGAGAAACCCACTTCTTCCTTCTTGCGGAAGCTGTGCCGTGAGACAAAATGTATCTGTACAATCTAAATGATATATACACACCAATGAAAGTAACACTAACTCTTGCAACGGAGCAAACAGAATCCCGGAATCAGTTTCTAAGATCCTATAATTCCACCCTAAGTAACCTTCGGATAAAATCGATTCAAACAGGAAAATATTCATCTAAATATCAGCCAGGTGTCTTTGTTGCAAGATTATTGAAAGGAGTGGATAACAAAGGAGGAACTGAAGGAATATAGGGTGGAGGGTTGATAATTTTATCTTTAGGAAACCATACTCTTAGCAACCAACCATTAGACAAGAACATTGTTCACGAGATAGTGCATAGTTTCTATGGATATAATTCTGATTTATCTATGGGAAATAGTGCTACTGAACATAACGATACATCTTTGGGAGGGGGAGGAGCTCTAAGCTATGCAGGAAATAGTCAGCAAAGAGCAAATCAAGTAAATATCAATAAAATAATAGAAACAATTCCTTATGAAAATGATCGTAAAATTTAATGCAATCATTCTGTTTTTATTTGGTTTCACCCCGGCAATTGCCCAGATTGCCACAGATCGGGAGATCTATACAGTAGCATTGAATCATATATACAGGCAAATAATAAATAAAGAAGAAGTAGGTTCTACCTGCATAACCATCAGTTACCAGCATGTAGAACCCATAACCTGAGGCATTACTTCTGATGATAGAGACAGCTGCATGATAAACCATTTCATGGAGAGAAATGGAATCCCAGACAAAGCATACAATCCTGTGGACACAACTGTATTTTCGGAGTATTTACATGAAGTGTTTGATGGTTTACCCGATATATATATTATTTCGGAAGAAGAGACGAACCAGTTAGATAAAAAAACAAACAAGAAAAAAAGACTTTTTTAACCGTCTCTTTAAAAAATATCCATACAGTGGTGGTCATTTATTCCTATCCTATATAGGATATAACCCGCAATACACAAAAGCGGTTTTCTACCTGGAAAATACATTTCATTACCTGGCAGGAGGGAGTTATCTGGTTATATGTAAATGGATCGATGAAAAATGGCAGGTGGAAAGGATACAAGAAGTATTTGTTTCCTAAGAGGAGGGCAATCTCTTTCTTACGCTTGTTGTTTGTACGACTACTTCTATAAGCTATTTCCTACACCGGATTGTATGTATGAATGTATACTGCTCTCCGGTATAAATCTTATTGCACAAATAAAACATACTGCCATCCACAACACCATAACAGATTTCCGGATTGATTGCTCACAGTACTACCGACCTTATCGTCGCAATCCATCTATTTGTAAAGACTTATCACTATAACAAATCGGGAGAGTCTTTTCCTTCGCAGAAACATCATCTGAAAAACAGACCATTTCCGGTTACTATTTTTTTTATTTTGGTAACCAATCCGGATGAAGATGGTTACTAATTGACCAGCCTCTGCTGCACCCATGCAATTTACCAGGCAACAGGTACCGGAAAAGATGTCAGGAAATTGAAACAACTACTTCCCACAAATGATCCGTCAACGCGATACAAAAGACAGACTGTATCCTTTTCCCCTTTTATGAAAAGCCGCAAAACACTATTTTTACCCTTACAAAAGAGTATGTTGCGTAGCGATTACACAAAACTAAAAACTTACTGGACAAAATTGAAAGAAACAGATGTTTTTTTGAATATAACGGAAACAATCCGACAGCATCCACCTTAGCCGATGATGTAATTTAGCTTCCGGGAAAATGAAGTGTAACCTTACATGATTTATTATGAAAAGATTAGTAAAAACCTTTTTTATAGTCCAGCTTCTCCTGAGCACATGGACTTTACACGCACAAAACACGACTGTAACCGGGAAAGTGACCGACAGCGACGGACTGGAAGTGATCGGAGCCAATGTCACACTGAAAGGGATGGCAGGCGTAGGTACCATCACCGACCTGAGCGGAATGTATACCCTGCAAATCTCCAACCCCGGCAGTGCCGTACTGGTAGTAACTTACATAGGTATGCAGACACAGGAAGTGGCAGTCAATGGCAGAAATCGGGTAGATGTCTCGCTGAAAGCCGATGCCGTACTGCTGGATGAAGTAGTGGCCATCGGTTATGCCACTGCCAAACGACGGGACCTGACCGGATCGGTATCTTCCGTACAGGGAGAAGAGATCAGTAAGATCCCTGTAACCAACGTGAGTCAGGCATTGGCCGGACGTATTCCGGGGGTACAGGTGATCCAGTCGGAAGGTTCGCCCGACGCGGAAATCTCTATCCGTGTGCGTGGTGGAATGTCTATCACACAGAGCAACGAACCTCTCTATATTATTGATGGTTTCCAGAGCGAAAACGGACTGAGCGGACTCGACCCCAGCGACATCGCCTCTATCGATGTGCTGAAAGACGCCTCTTCTACTGCTATCTACGGATCGGCCGGAGCAAACGGGGTAATCCTTATTACAACCAAATCAGGAAAAGAAGGACGTGCTACCGTAAGTTACGATATGTATTACGGTTTCAAGAAACTGACCAAACGTCTCGATGTGTTGTCTACACTTGAATTTGTACAGTTGGAGTACGAACGTGCTCAGACTGCAGGTGACCAGGAACGTCTCAACTTCCTGAAATATTACGGAGATACGTATGACGAAAACAAAGGCAGCATCCTAGATCAGATGTACAGTACATACGCAACTCTGGCTGATGTGTACGGAAATCGTTCGGGTATCAACTGGCAAGACGAAGTATTTGGCCGCACTCCTACTTCGCAAAACCACAGAGTAAGTATCAGTGGTGGGAATAAAAGTTCCAACTACAATGTATCCGTATCGCACAGCGATGACGAAGGTATCATGAAAGGAAGCGGACTTGCACGTACCAACATCCGTACCAAGTTTACCCAGGAAGTCAACAAACGCCTGCAGTTTACCTTCAACGCCAACTATACCCACGAGAAGACAGAAGGTATGGGTTCACTCAGCGAAACCGGTTATTTCAGCCGTATGCAACATATCCTGCAATACCGTCCGATCCTCAGTAAGTACGGTGATGACAACGAACTGCTGACTTCTCAGAAGGACCCGATCCGTGACGATGATAGTGGCAACCAGATGCAGAATCCGTTGGTGTCTATCCAGGCAGAAGAGCGCAAAAAAGTGAACAAGAATATGCAGTTGAATGGTGAGGTTCAGTTTAAAATACTGGAGAATCTGATCTACCGCGGTTCGGTAGGAATGCGCAACCGTACCATGAACGAAGACGTCTTCTATCACTCCGACAGCCGACAGGCAATCAACAGCGGAGCCCCTTACGGAAGCAGGAATATATACACATACGACGGCTGGCAATACAACAATACCGTGACATATATCCCTACACTTCCCAAAGGTCACAACCTCGATATATTGCTGGGACAGGAAGACTATATGCTGGACAGCAAAGTACTCAGAGTGACCAATACCAACTTCCCTGAAGACAATTTCGGACTGGAAGATATTTCATTAGGTACTACTCCGGCTGTACCGACCAATACACATTATCGCTACCGCAAGATCTCTTTCTTCGGACGTGCCAACTATAGTCTGAACAATAAATACCTCGCAACCTTTACACTGCGTACCGATGGTTCGAATCGTTTCGGAAAGAACAACAGATGGGGATATTTCCCGGCCGCATCCATTGCCTGGAGGGCTTCGGAAGAGAGTTTTATCAAAAACCTGAATATATTCTCCAATCTGAAAGTACGCTTCGGATACGGTATGGCGGGAAATGATAATATCGGTAGCTATCGTTCGCTGGCACTGATGAGTTCCGGAAATACAGTGTTTGGCAATCAACTGGTCAACTATTATTCCAGCTATCAGCTACCCAATCCCGACCTGAAATGGGAAACCAACCTGACTGCCAACCTCGGGATTGAGATGGGATTTGTCGATCAACGTATACAAACGACTATCGATCTGTACAACAACGAGACCAAAGACCTGTTGCTGAATATGAAACTTCCATCACAGTCGGGCTATCAGACAGTGATGCGGAATATTGGAAAAACCCGCAATAGGGGTATCGAAGTGTTGATCAATACACAAAATATCATGAGCAAAAACTTCACCTGGGATACCAGCCTCAACTTCGCTCACAATAAAAATAAAGTCGTAGCTCTGGCAGATACCGATTACTTCACCGAACGTTCGGGTTGGTCAACAGCGTCTGAGTTCAATGATGATGATTACATCATCGAAGTAGGTAAAGCCATGGGCAATATCTACGGCTACAAACTGGATGGTACAGGAATCTACACGGTAGATGAGTTTTACTGGAGCGACGACGACAACGGATATATCCTGAAAGGTTCGGAAGAGTACAGCAAAGACCTGCAACCGGGAAGCTGGAAATTCCAGGATCTGGATGGCGTACCAGGCATCACCAGTGACGACAAGACAATTATCGGGAATGCCAATCCGGATCTGATCGGAGGTATCGTGAACAACTTCACTTACAAAGGTTTTGACCTGTCTATCGGATTCAATTTCCAGATTGGTGGCAATGTATACAATGCAAATAAGATGTACTTTACAAAGATGAATAACAAACATCGCAACTCACTGTCGAATGCAGCTAAACGATTTACCTATATCGATGAAACAGGTGCCAATGTATTCAGTGATCCGGCCAGACTGGCTGCTATCAATACCCATGCCAGCTATGCGTCCATCGACGGTTCGTCCAACCTGGCGTTGCATTCAGGATACATTGAAAAAGCATCGTTCCTGCGTCTGAACAACGTTACATTTGGCTATACACTGCCTAAGTCACTGACACAGAAATTCTATGTAAACAACCTGAGGTTCTATGCTTCGGCCTATAATTTATTGACGATCACCGGATATTCCGGTTATGATCCGGAAGTGAATACCAAGCCCAACGGTGGACTGACTTCGGGAGTAGACTGGGGCGCTTATCCACGCAGTTTGTCTTTTGTATTTGGTGCCAATCTGACTTTTTAACCCACACTAAACTGATGCAATCATGAAAACAACAAAAATAAAAAACAGCCTTTGCCACACGCTGTGTGTCTTGCTGGCGGGAATAGCCTTTGCCTCCTGCTCGGATCTGCTGACAGAGGAAACCTATGGAAAACACAA
>DALZBD010000095.1:0-10535 GCA_031977515.1 Bacteroides sp.
GTATAGCCAGAGGTCCATCGCCCCAGATCTGCCTGCGGCCTACTCCCTGGAAGAAAGCGGAGATGTCCCCCCCCTTCCAGTCGGCACCGATACGGAAACCATACTCATACCGTGGAGTCGTATTACCTATCTTCACGAGGTCTCCATGATCGTCTACGGTACGAGTTCCTTTGTTGAGGTGTCCGTCTCCGTCCACATCCACAAACTTCACATCACCCGGTCCGAAATAGAAATCGCTTCCTTCGTAATACGACTGGTAGACCGGCTTCTCTCCATTCGGTCCCGGTTTCAGGATATAAGACCTCTTACCGATACAGTTCGGATCGCTTGTATCTGCTGCAGTCAGTTCGCGGAAGATCAGATTGCCCTGTCCGTCGGTCTCGAAATCGGACCACTGATACAGACGATCTACTTTGAATCCCCAGATCTCTCCGTATTGTTTTCCCACATACCAGTCGTCAAGGTTCTGCGTATCTCCGTATTTCGTAATGGTAGTAAGTGCATCTGCCAGGGTAGCCATGAGGTTCACTCCTATTCCGTTGCGGAAACGGTAATTGAAATCCACCGCGATCTCCCATCCCCGGGTACGCAGAGAACCGTTGTTGGCTTTGGGTGCCGAACCTCCATAGGTAGTAGTATTCACTCCATCGGTAGGCACGATCATGTTGCGTGTATCGCGCTGGAACCAGTCGAAAGAGACCCCTACCCGATTCTCCCAGAAGCGGGCGTCCAGCCCTACGTCCAGCGTAGTGATGTCCTGCCACGTAATAGACGCTGACACTGCCGAAGGGGTACCCACGTAATTGGTCAGTTTGCCGTCTCCGTTGATCCAGCGACTCTGTCCGGTGCTCATGGTAGGGATATACAGGGAAGAAGAGACAGACTGGTCACCGATCGTGCCCCAGGAACCACGTACTTTAAACGAGCTTACTACGGGTTGGGCAAACTGCATCCATGGCTCTTCGCTCACCCGCCAACCGGCAGAGAAAGAGGGGAACCAACGCCAACGCAGGTCGGTGGGAAATTTGGAAGTACCGTCGTAACGCAGATTGGCTTCGAAGAGATAACGGTCTTTCAGGGAGTAATTGATACGTCCGAAGTATCCCAATTGTGCCTGCCAGGAGGCCGATCCGCTACCTGTCCAGGTACCTGTACCGAAGGCAAATTGCGGGTTGTTGAAGTCAGACAGTTCCGTCACCTGCGTACTTTGCCCCGACATATCATAGGTAGAAAGGTTAAGTCCCAGCATGAATTTGAACGCATGCATACGGTCCAGTTCCAGCACATAATCGGTATAGGCATTCAGGGTATGCTGATAGCTGTTTTCGTGACGTCGCTTGAATAGATTGGGCTTGGAGGTTCCGTTGTAATTGGCATCCCACGGGAATTTATAGGCCAGCATAGCCCCTTCCGTACCGGCATCCACAGGCTGACCGTCGCCATTGACATAGATTTCATTGCCCTCTGCATCCAGTCGCCTCACCGGAGTACCCCGGAAACTGGAGCCACTGAAAGTTGCCCCGGGCAGGGTCTGGATATACTCCTGATTGGAATAGGTATAGTCCAGATTGGCTTTCCATCCTTTGAGAATATGCACCGTTGCTCCGAGATTGACATTGGTGTAGTTGTACTTCATGCTTCCTGTGGCTGCCTGCATGGTCTCACTCATGGGCGAACGCAGGATCTCCCCGTCTTCGTTGTATCCAAGTGGCACCAGGGGAGACCATCGGTACATATTGAGCCAGGGTGTATCGTAGTCATTCTCGGTGATAAAAGGATATTGTTTGGTGCGTACGGAGAAGAGTGTACCGCCGCGGATGCTCAACCATTTGGTCACCTCCGTCTCCAGTTTGAACGAAAGGTTGTATTTGGTGAAGTCATCGGTAGCTGTCTTCAGCATACCCGTCTGACCAAGATAGCCCAGCCCGATGTTGAAGGTGGTAGTCTTTACCTTGCCCGATATGGAGATATTATGCTGGTTGGTAGGTGCATAGTCACGGATCATGTAGTCACGGATGTTGTAGGTACGTATACCAAATATCTGGCCGTTTTTGTAGTACCAGTCGCGCCCGTATACATAGGGATCATTCTTACCGATCCTGCCTCCGTATTTGTTTTGCCACTCCCGGGAAAGTGCCAGACTCTCTTCATCGGTACGCACATAGGCACCGATATAGAGACCGTCGTAGGAGTAATGTCCGGTACGGGAACTGTCTTTTTCACGGGCACGTGAATCGAGCATATATTGCAGCCCTTCTACCTCTGCCATCTCGTATTTCTTGGCCAGAGTCTGCCAGGAGAAGTTGCCCGAATAGCTGAGCGTGACCTTGTCGCTCTTCGCCCCTTTTTTGGTGGTGATGAGAACCACTCCGAAAGCCGCTTTGGCACCGTAGATGGAGGTAGAAGCGGCATCTTTCAGGATAGAGATCGACTCGATATCTTCCGGATTGAGTACCTGTATGGAAGGGATCTCCACATTATCCACCAGGATCAGCGGATCTGCACTTCCTTCGAGAGAGGCAATGGCACCGCGGATCTTCATCTTCGGGTCTGAACCAACCTCACTGTCGGGCAGGGTGACCGAGAAACCGGGTACTACTCCCTGCAGGCCGCGACCCACATCCGGAATGGGACGATTCTCGAGGGTACGACCCACGTCTACAGTACTTACCGCACCTGTGAGATTCTCTTTCCGCTGTGTACCGTACCCCACAATGACCACTTCGCTCAGTATCTTCGCATCTTCCACCAAAGTGACGTGAAGTGGCCGCCCGGCAACAGGGCGCAACGTCTGTGTACGGTAGCCTACAAAGGAAACCTCAATCTGTGCATCTTCTGCAACAGACAGGGAGAAGGCTCCGTTTACATCCGTAATGGTACCGTTGTCCGTACCTTTTACAGTGATCGTGGCCCCGATCACAGGATCTCCTAATTCATCTGTTACTTTACCTGTGACCCTGCGGGATTGTTGTACCACCTCCGACAGCGCAGGTAAGGCTGCATGGGTAAGTATGATGCTTTTGTCCAGTACCTGATACGAGATTCCGGTGCCCCGAAACACTTCGCTCAGTACATGAAACACATCTTTTTTCTCCGCACGCACCGATACCCGCCGGGCCACATCTACCTGTTTGGTATTGTAGAAAAAGGTAAATTCCGTACTGCGTTCGATTTCATCCAGTATCTCCTCCACGGTTTTATTCTGTACGTGAATATCCAGGAGGATTCGTTGCGCGTAACTATTGCTGGCTGCCAGCAGTCCAACAAAACAAAATAGCATAACAACAGACAGTTTCATAACAAGAGGTATTTTCGGAACCGCTCTCCATAGAGAACTTTTTATCCGTGATAGTTGGATAATGCCGTAGTTTTTCATAAGTTTGTATGGATTAAAGTGAAAAAATTATTGCTCTTCCTGTCGCCAGACAGGATGTATCAAAGCAAGCGTTTCATACGGAAAAATATGCCACTATTTTTCCGTATGTTTTTTTAATGAAAAATCGTCATACTCTCTAAGGGTCTTGTGTCTTCATACGTGTCCTGTTTTTAAGGTTAATAAATCTCTATCTTTTCTCTTTCCCTTGCCGGATCGGCCGCCTCATCGTTGATATAGCGGAAGCGTATACCGGAGGAGATACGGAAATATTCGAGGATACGGGAAAGCCGTTGGTGTTCGAAGGTACCTGTAAATGAATAAGATTCCAGCGATGGATTGCCCATTACAAACTCCACATGATAGCGTTTGCCCAGTGCGCGCAACACGTCCGGGAAGGGAGTATTGCGGAAAATAAGTTTTCCCTCTTTCCAGGCAATGTCACATTCTACCTGTGTATAGGCCAATAGGATACTCTGCTCGGCAGGCGTATAGCTTATCTTCTGACCGGGCTTCATCGTCACTTTCTTCCATCGATTTGCTTTGGGATAAATAAATCCGACCTCCCCAGATACGAGGGTAGCATGAATCACCTCATCTCCGGGATAAGCCTCTACATTGAATTCCGTACCGTATACCCGGATCTGTGCATCGTGGGAAGTACGCACTATAAACTGCTTTTGCGGGTCGGATGCCACAGAAAAATATCCCTCCCCGCAGAGAGTCACCTCACGACGATCTTCCGTGAAGCGGGAAGGATAACGCAGGCTGGACTCCGAATTGAGCCACACCACGGTACTATCCGGAAGTATCACCAATGTAGTCATACCGGGATTGGTCTTTACCTCAAGCCACCGTACCGCAGGCTGAGAATCGCTCATCATTTGTATCAGAAAGGCACACAGCAAAGGGATAAATAGAATGGCTGCTATCCGCTGACTCCATTGCCACCCCGATACTTTCACACGGGTTTTCATCTGCCCCCGTACCTTGCGTAGTGCCTTTTCCGTATCGATCCGGGGAGTCAGGAACCTGACATCTGCTGCCAGATAAATGGCATGAATATCACGCACCTTTTTGCGGTTCTCCTCCGAAGCAGCCATCCACTCCTCCACAGCGATACGCTCCTCATCGGTCACTTTTCCTTCACAGTAACGAGGCAAAAGCTGCTCTATCTTCTCATTCCACGATGCAGTCATTCTATAACGGTTTTATATAGAAGACCATCCGCGGAAAGAGATTCCTAAACGAAAAGCCGTTTTTTTTTGAAAAATGTTGGTTATCTGCCGAAAAAGGGTAATTTTGCTAAGAGTCTGCTTAAATTTTGCTCGTTTCTTTATTTTCAGACGCAAATATGCGTCTCTACCTTAGTTGTCTCTTTTTAAAGGCGATGATTACAGCCTTGTAGAGACGCATATTTGCGTCTCAAACAGACGAAAGAGCGAACCAACGGTCGAGGTAGTCAAAAATCAGTTATGGAAAATTGAAACAGACTCTAACAAACTAAACTTCTGCTCCTTCATGCCTGCAGATATGGACACAAACGATACCTGTCTGTTGACCTCGTTAAGTCAGGGAAACAAAACAGCATTTGATACACTTTTCCGAAAGTATTATCCGGTGCTTTGTACCTATGGCAGCCGGTTTGTCAGCCTGGAAGAGGCAGAAGAGATTGTACAGGACCTGATGCTCTGGTTGTGGGAAAGCCGACAGATGATTGTGATTGAAAGTTCGCTCGGTCAGTATCTTTTCCGGGCAGTCTATCACCGTTGTCTGAATCTGCTCAGCCGCGAACAGACCAAACGCCAGGCAGATACCCGTTTCTATGAAGAGATGCAGAAAATGGTACATGAAACAGACCTGTATCACCTCCGGGAAATGACACGTAAGATCGAATGGGCCATTGCCAACCTGCCTCCCTCCTACCGCGAAGCATTTGAAATGCATCGGTTCCGCAACATGACCTACAAAGAGATCGCAGAGATACTGGACGTTTCGCCCAAAACAGTGGATTACCGTATCCAACAGGCATTGAAACAACTCCGTACCGACCTGAAAGAGTATCTGCCCCTGCTACTGCCCTTATTACTTCCATAAAAGAGCTCTGTGAAAAACTTACAGTTTCTACCACTCTCCTGCTTCTTACAAATGTACATACCCACTGTTTTACCGAACCCGAACTACAGGTATTCGACTGCCTTTTCATCAGTTATCAAAAGATTGACTATCTTTGTACCGGAAAAACCGCTTCATACGGATAACAAATAATTAAAACAACATAAATGGCTTTACAATGTGGTATTGTCGGACTTCCGAATGTAGGGAAGTCGACCCTTTTCAACTGTCTGTCCAATGCGAAAGCACAGGCAGCCAATTTTCCTTTCTGCACCATCCAACCGAATGTCGGGGTGATCACCGTACCCGACGAACGACTCAATAAACTGGCCGAACTGGTCAAACCCAAACAAATCGTCCCTACTACCATGGAGATCGTAGACATTGCCGGACTGGTGAAAGGAGCCAGCAAAGGGGAAGGACTGGGCAATCAGTTCCTGGCCAACATCCGGGAGACAGATGCCATCATCCATGTACTCCGTTGCTTTGATGATGAAAATGTGACCCATGTAGACGGATCGGTGAATCCGGTACGTGACAAGGAGATCATTGATTACGAATTGCAGTTGAAGGATCTGGAGACGATCGAAGGACGTATCCAGAGGGTACAGAAACAGGCACAGACCGGAGGAGACAAAACAGCCAAACTTACTTACGATATATTGATCCGCTACAAAGAGGCATTGGAGCAGGGCAAGTCGGCCCGTACCGTACAGTTCGAGACCAAAGACGAGCAGAAAATCGCCCGTGAACTGTTTTTGCTTACCAGCAAACCGGTCATGTATGTCTGCAATGTAGATGAGAAAAGCGCAGCTACAGGCAATCAATATGTAGACATGGTACGTGAAGCGGTGAAAGACGAAGATGCACAGATATTGGTGGTAGCGGCCCGTACGGAAGCAGACATTGCCGAACTGGAAACCTACGAAGACAGACAGATGTTTCTCGAAGAAGTGGGCTTGAAAGAGTCGGGCGTATCGCGCCTGATCCGTGCCGCGTACAGCCTGCTCAACCTGGATACTTATTTCACTGCCGGTGTAGTAGAGGTACGTGCCTGGACGTTTGAAAAAGGCTGGAAAGCTCCTCAATGTGCAGGAGTGATCCACACCGATTTCGAGAAAGGATTTATCCGTGCCGAAGTGATCAAATACGAAGACTTCATTGCATACGGCTCGGAAGCTGCGGTGAAAGAGGCAGGAAAACTCAATGTAGAAGGTAAAGAGTACGTCGTGCAGGATGGCGACATCATGCACTTCCGTTTCAATGTATAAACGCAAATGAATTATCTTGTAGTAGGAACAGGAGGCGTAGGCGGCAGCATGGCCGGTTTTCTGGCACTCGCCGGAAAGCAGGTGACCTGTATCGCCCGGGGAGAACACCTGCATGCCATCCGGGAGAGGGGACTGATCCTGCATTCCGATCTCAAAGGAGAACACACGCTCCCTGTAGAAGCCTTCACAGCAGAAGAATACACCGGAAAAGCGGATGTGATCTTTGTGTGTGTCAAAGGCTATTCGGTAGATACCATCCCTGACCTGATACGTCGTGCTTCCCATGAACAGACCATTGTGATACCCATCCTCAACGTGTACGGTACCGGGCCTCACATTCAGAAACTGGTGCCCGAGGTGACTGTACTGGACGGATGCATCTACATTGTAGGTTTCATCTCTGCACCGGGAGAGATCACACAGATGGGAAAGATCTTCCGCCTGGTATTCGGTGCGCACCGGGAAACAAAAATACCGGAAGGACTGTTGGAAGCTGTGCAGCAAGACCTCATAGAGAGTGGTATCAAAGCCGATCTGTCCGACGATATCAACCGGGATACTTTTATCAAATGGTCATTCATTTCGGCCATGGCGCTGACGGGAGCCTACTACGATGTACCTATGGGAGAGGTACAAAAACCGGGAAAGATACGGGATACCTTCATCGGACTTTCGCAGGAAAGTGCTGCCCTGGGACAAAAACTGGGCATCAAGTTTCCGGAAGATATGGTAAGTTACAACCTGAAAGTAATAGACAAACTTGATCCCGAGAGTACCGCGTCTATGCAGAAAGACCTGGCACGCGGACATCAATCAGAAATACAAGGACTTCTTTTCGATATGATCCGGCTGGCGGAAGAGCAGCAGGTGGATATACCCACCTATCGGGAGGTTGCCCACAAATTTAAAACCAATTAAAAGCACAGGCTTATGGACATTTTATTAGGGGTAGTGAACTGGAATCCCGATCCGGAAGCGTTCCGGATATTCGGCCTTCCGATCCGTTATTACGGACTGTTCTGGGGTATCGGTATGATCCTGGGAACCTACATGGTATACCGTCAGTTTAAAGACAAGAAGATCGACGAAAAGAAGTTTGACCTCCTGTTTATCTACTGCTGCCTGGGAATTATCCTCGGAGCGCGTCTGGGTCATTGCCTGTTCTACGAACCGGAATATTACCTGGCTCACCCGCTGGAGATGATACTGCCAGTCCGTTTCCTGCCCGGTGGTGGATGGAAGTTTACCGGATATGCCGGTCTGGCCAGTCACGGCGGTACCCTGGGGCTCATCATTACCCTCTGGCTCTATTGCCGGAAGACCAAAATGAATTACATGGATGTGCTGGATATGATCGCTGTAGCCACTCCTATCGTGGCCTGCTTCATCCGTCTGGCCAACCTGATGAACTCCGAGATCATCGGAAAGCCTACCAGTGTAGCCTGGGCGTTTGTATTCGAACATGTAGATATGCTACCCCGACACCCAGCACAGCTCTACGAAGCTATTGCCTACTTTGTACTTTTCCTGATCATGCTTTATCTGTATAAGTACAAAGATCAGAAACTACACCGCGGCTTCTATTTCGGCTTCTGCCTGACCTATATTTTTGCTTTCCGCTTCTTCATCGAACTGCTGAAAGAGAATCAGGTAGACTTCGAAGATGCCATGTCTCTCAACATGGGACAGTGGCTCGGTATTCCATTTGTGATCGTCGGAGTGGCCTGTATGCTGTATGGGAAGAAATTCGATCAGATGGGCAATCCTACAGGAGTGAAGAAAAGATAAATAGGGTTTTATTATCAGATAAAACAACATACGAACAAATCCTTATTTCACGCTTTATTTGCAGCGTATACATAAGGTTTTGTTCGTATGTTTTTTTACCTGAAACCAGTCGTTTTAATCTCTTAACTGAGTATTTTTACTCTCTTAACTGAGTATTTTTACTTAATGAATTGAGTATAGATACTCTCCCCACTGAGTATTTTTACTCAATGGGGGGAGAGAAACTGAGAAAAAAGAGAGGAATTTACTTATTCTATCAGTACAAAACCTGCCCATTTCTCAGGTTCATCGGGGTATTTGTTTCTCATCACTTTCTGGGCATCATCAAAAGCTACTTTTATATCTTTTCCTCCTACCCACAAGCGATAAAACGTCGTCATCAACTCTGTTGTTTCCCGATCAGGTATCGGACAAAGGCTCAGGATCATATTTTCTACGCCTGCTATGCGAAAAGCACGTTGCAGGCCATACACACCCTCTATGGAGTCTGCTTCTCCCAGCCCCGTCTCACAGGCCGAAAGCACCACCAGCTTGGTTTGTGATAAATCCATCCGGGAGATCTCTGAGGCTGTTGCGATACCATTCTCTCTACCGAAATAAAACTCCTCAGTCATCTCCTCTTCACCGCTCCAGGTAGTATTAGCTCCCGCCAGCAGAAGTCCTGAACGCAAAAGAGGATTATCAGTGAGATAGGTAAACTGTACAAACGGAATATAGTCTGTCAGAAAATCCTCAATGTTATACTCTTTTTCCCGGGGAAAGAAATAAAATCCGTGTGTGGAAACGTGTAATACATCCGGAGCTTCTCTGGAAGTTCCCCAAAGAAACTCTTCTTTGGTAGCATTACTTCCTGTAAATACCTTTGTTTGCCACTGTTTTTCTTTCAATATCCCCGAAATCAAATGTACTTCCTGATCTGAACCGGGCAAATAATCCACCGCCTGACTCCTGAAAGGATCCAGTACGTTCAGTGCATCCCGCATCAGAGGCAAATCTACCGATTCGGGCGATACCTCTGAGGTATCCCCTGTTTTTTGTATGGGTTCACTATAATCGACACCTCCGAAGAAGAGAGCTTTTCCCAAAAAATCCCCTCCCGTATGACACCGTTGCTTCAGAGAAAGAATATCTTTGGTAGACAAGAGTTGATGAATCACATACTTATCTGTCAGATACTCTCCTTGCCGATCTTTTACATTGGCAAAAGAGAGGGTAGAGAGCAGACCGGTTGCAGAGAGGTATATTTTCTTCGCATCTTTTATATGTTCTCCTATAGCTTCCCATACGGCAGAAGATACTTTATCCGAATAACCAGAGGATGTTGTATCATCTGTAAGAGCCTCAATATCTTCTTCAAGTAAACAAGGAATTACTCCCGGATAGTCCCAACCCGGACGTATCACCAGTGCATAATAGGCAGTGTATCCCGATGGTTGGTCTATATCTATATAATATTCCCAGCGGACAAGCTCCACCGCCACTTCATCTTTTTGCAAAGCTTCCCGGATATCTACCCACGATACAGACAAATCGATAGGAATCAAATGATTGCGCAAATGATAAAGTATACGGGATTCCAATTGTTGCATAACTTTATCCCAATTGGTAACATTTTCCTTGAAGATAGGATAATTTTTAAGCATCTGTTCATAAGCCTGAGGATCCTGCGTACGTTCTGCCTCCATATATAAACTATCTGTCCAAAAGATATCGATAATTTCATCACACATCTTTAGCCGGTCATAGGTTATCTTGTATTCCGTATATTGGTTCCAAAGAGAAGAAAGACCCTCATCATCTATTTCCCGCACTTTACGAGCAATGGTCTGGGCAGAATAGAGCAAATATCCTTTAGACAAAAGTGTCATATCGTATGCAACCTGGGTAAGAGCCGGACACATAGGATAAAAACAATCTATAGTTTCATAGATCTCTAAAAAAGTAGGATGCATCTCCTCCAAAGCCTCCTGCCGGTCTTTCTCTGTCAG
>DALZBD010000096.1:0-10426 GCA_031977515.1 Bacteroides sp.
AGATTGGCCAGCATCAGTTTCATCTGTTCCCCGTCCGCAGGCATATAATCCGCTTGTCCGCGCATCAATGCATTGCGGCTCTCGCGGATGTTGTAGATCTCTTTAGAGATAAGCTCAGCCATCTTAGCTGTAGAGTTTGCCATCAGGATCTCTTCCGTCAGGAAATCCTTCGGATTCACTTTCCGCTTAGTAGCAGAAACGGGAGGAGCAACAGTGGAGATTTTAGAAGGGGAACTGTAAGGCATATTGATAGACTTCACAATACCCTCTTTTGTCAGTTCCATCAGAGGAGCTACAGTCTTGTCTTTCAGTTTCACGAAATAAGTCTTTTCACTGTCCGGTACTCCGGCAGACTGTACGGTCATACCTTTGAGTTCCCAATATTCTTCCGGTTCTCCGGATACATTGTTGAGCCTGAGGTAGCGATCTGCATAGCGGCTGAATTCTCCGGGAGTATAGGTCACTTTGTTGACTTTTACTTCGATCCGGATCTCGGATTTAGGTAACGCATACGTAACTCCATACTCTTTTCCACGCATGACTCCTGCCGTGACTTCCGTTTGTGCGAAGGCAGTTGCAGTACACAATAGCACGCCTGCCAATATGGTTATAACCTGTTTCATGTCGGTTTTCTTTAGCGGGTTTTGGAAAACAAAGTTAATTAAGTTATTTGAAAAACCGAAGGTTATTAAGTTTTATTCGCTTAACATCCGCCACGCAAGCGGCAGTCCCTGAACAATGTCTCCGGCTATCAGCGCAGTCTCACCCATTTTTTTCTTTGCAAAATCTCCCGCCAGCCCATGTACGTAAGTAGCTATGCGCGCAGCTTCTTCCGCTGCATATCCCTGTGCGAGAAGTGCAAGTACAATTCCTGTCAGTACATCTCCACTGCCCCCGGTGGCCATACCCGGGTTTCCGGTAGGGTTGAAGTAGCAGTTGCCTTCCGGGGTCACAACCACCGAATAAGCCCCTTTCAGAATGATATGTACTTTCGCCGTACGTGCCAGTTCACGTGCCTTGGTCAGTCGTTCGTAAGAGTTCTGGCATTTCCCTACCAGTCGTTCCAGTTCTTTCGGATGCGGAGTCAGTACCGATCCTTTGGGCAGGGAATGCAATGCCTTCTTGTGACTTGCCAGCAGATTCAGGGCATCCGCATCTGCTACTACAGGGATCTGGCATCCGGCCAGTTGATCCAGCAATGCCTGCTCAGTCTCTTCCGCTTTCCCCAATCCCGGGCCGATACCCAGCGCCTGGTAGTCGTCCGTATCCACCGGGGTGGTAAATATCTCCGTATCCACATCTGCATCGGCCATAGCTTCCGGTACGTTGCTTTGAAGGATAGGTATGTTCACTTTCGGAGCATGTACAGTCAACAGACCTACTCCGGATCTTATACAGGAGCGTGCTCCCAGTACCGACGAGCCAGCCATACCCGCCGACCCGGCAATGAGCAGTGCATGCCCGAAGTTGCCTTTGTGAGCAAATTTCTTCCGGGGGCGCAGCAGCGCGTGGATTTCCTCTGCTTCTGTCAGGTAATAGGGCGTCTCCGTCTCTTCAATAGCTTCTTCACTCAGGCCGATATCCACAATCTCCCATTCTCCTGCCAGATCCGCATTTTCAGCAAACAGGAAAGAGAGTTTCGGGAATTGCAGGGTGAGTGTGACGTCTGCACGTACGATGTTGCTGCGTACATTCAATGTATTGTCTTCTCCCATCAGCCCCGAAGGCACATCGATCGCTACTACTGTGGCACTGGAGGAATTGATGTACTTAACTACCGCTGCAAAACCACCCGTCAGGGGTTTGTTGAGTCCCGAACCAAACAACCCGTCTACCACCAGGTGATCGGCAGTGAGGGTAGGAGGTACGAATTGAGTAGAGACCTCTGTGAAAGTCACCTCTTTCATCATCTCGACCAGTTCTTTATTGGTCTGGCAGTCGGCCGAAAGTTCTCCTTTGGGGTTGAACAGGTAGACCTCCACGTGGTAGTTGCGTTCGGCCAGCATACGTGCTACAGCCAGGGCATCACCGCCGTTGTTGCCCGGTCCGGCAAATACTGTCACCGGCACCGTCTGCTCCCATTTCTGTACAATGGTTTCTGTCAGTGCTTCTGCGGCCCGCTCCATCAGGTCGATAGAAGCAATCGGTTCGTTGGCTATGGTATATTCGTCCAATTTATGGATCAGGTGGGTAGGAAATATCTTCATGATTCGTTCGGTTTTCTGATTTGACACACAAATGTAGATATAACAATCAATATCACCAAGCGATGAAATAAGAGTATGGATAATTTTTGTCTGTATCTTTATTGGTTTTACCGGTCAGCAGTATCTTGAGGGGGTATCCCCTGATAACGTATAAAAGAGTCTGTTTAAATTTTGTTCGTTTCTTTATTAGCTTCGCTTACCGTTGGTTCAGGCAAAAAGAAGTTTGAAAAAAGGGCGAACCGAAGATCGACGCAATCAACTGAGGCGGTCGACGAAGTCAAAAAAAACTGTAATAAACTTTTTGTGGAACCAACAGTCGACGTATTCAGAATTTAAACAGGGTCTAAGAACAGAATAAATATACAGACTTTATTTGTCATACTTGTTTGGAGTGAAGAAAATAGCCTGTAACGCACACGGACTGGAAGAAAAATCGTATTTTTGCTTCAATTTTAAAAAACCGGTTATGGACACGATACAAATAAAAGACAAAGAATTTAGCATCTCTATTCCCAGAGAAGAGATCCGGAAAGAGGTAAAACGCGTGGCAGAAGAGATCAACAGGGATCTGGCCGGACAAAATCCATTGTTCCTCAGCGTGCTCAACGGATCGTTTATGTTTACAGCCGATCTGATGAAGCACATCACCATCCCCTGTGAAGTCTCTTTCGTGAAGCTGGCTTCGTATCAGGGAGTGGCCTCTACCGGCACTATCAAAGAGGTGATCGGGATCAATGAAGACCTCACCAACCGTACGGTAGTGATCGTGGAAGATATTGTGGATACCGGGCTCACTATGCAGCGTCTGCTGGAAACACTGGGTACCCGCAACCCGAAAGAGATAAAGATCGCTACCCTGTTGCTCAAACCGGACAAACTGAAAGTAGCACTGGATATCGAATACGTGGCCATGAAGATACCTAACGATTTCATTGTTGGGTATGGACTGGATTACGACGGATTCGGTCGCAACTATCCCGATATCTATACTGTAGTACCCTGAATCTAAGCATGAAACTAACACTGAAACAAAACTATTATTAATTGTTTATTATACATTGACTGTTAACATGTTGAATATTGTAATTTTCGGAGCTCCCGGTTCAGGTAAGGGAACTCAAAGCGAGCGGATTGTAGAAAAATACGGTCTGAATCATATCTCTACCGGTGATGTGCTCCGCGCGGAGATCAAAAACGGTACCGAACTCGGACAGACCGCCAAAGGATATATCGACCAGGGACAATTGATCCCGGACGAACTGATGATTGACATCCTCGCCGGTGTGCTGGATGGTTTCACAGAAAGCAAAGGAGTGATCTTCGACGGTTTCCCCCGTACGATCGCTCAGGCAGAGGCATTGAAAAAGATGCTGGCCGAGAGGGGACAGGAAGTATCTCTTATGGTAGATCTTGATGTACCCGAAGAGGAACTGATGAGTCGCCTGATCAGACGTGGAAAGGATTCGGGACGTGCAGATGACAATGAGGAGACGATACGTAAGCGTCTCACTGTATATCATACACAAACCGCTCCGTTGATCGACTGGTTCAAAGGAGAAAATAAATATTACCACATCGAGGGAATGGGCAGCATGGAGGAGATCTTCGCCCAGATCGCTACGGGTATTGATAGTTTATAAGAAAAAGAAAAGAAAGGAAAGCAATGGCTGATTCGAATTTTGTTGATTACGTAAAGATATACTGCCGCTCCGGTAAGGGAGGCAGGGGCTCTACGCACATGAGGCGCGAGAAGTATATCCCCAATGGTGGACCCGATGGGGGTGATGGGGGAAGAGGAGGCCATGTCATCCTGAAAGGAAACCGCAACTACTGGACGCTGCTTCACCTGAAGTATGATCGCCATGCCATGGCGGGTCACGGTGAGTCGGGCGGACGTAGCCGTAGCTTCGGCAAGCAGGGAGAAGACAAGATCATTGAAGTGCCTTGCGGCACGGTGGTCTATAATGCCGAGACCGGTGAATACATCTGCGACGTGACCGAGCATGAACAGGAGGTAGTTCTGCTCAAAGGTGGGCGTGGCGGACTGGGAAATACCCATTTCAAGACTGCCACCCGTCAGGCGCCGCGTTTCGCCCAACCGGGAGAACCGATGCAGGAGATGACGGTGATCATGGAACTGAAACTGCTGGCAGACGTAGGACTGGTAGGTTTTCCCAATGCGGGAAAATCAACACTGCTCTCTACCGTATCGGCAGCGCGTCCGAAGATCGCAGACTATCCTTTCACTACCCTGGAGCCCAATCTGGGAATCGTCTCTTACCGCGACAACAAGTCGTTTGTAATGGCCGATATACCCGGTATCATCGAAGGAGCCAGTGCAGGTAAAGGATTGGGATTCCGTTTCCTGCGTCATATCGAGCGCAACTCGTTGCTGCTTTTCATGGTGCCTGCCGACAGCGACGATATTGCCAAAGAATACGAGATCCTGCTCAATGAACTGAAAACATTCAACCCCGAGATGCTGGACAAGCAGCGGGTACTGGCTATCACCAAAAGTGATATGCTGGATCAGGAACTGATGGACGAGATTGAGCCGACTTTGCCGGAAGGCATTCCGCACATATTCATCTCTTCGGTCAGCGGACTGGGAATCCAGGTACTCAAAGATATTCTATGGAACGAGCTCAACAAAGAGAGTAACCGCATCGAGAGCCTGGTGCATCGCCCGAAAGACATGAGCCACCTGCAACGCGAACTCGAAGACATGGGTGAGGACGAAGAGATCCGGATCGAAACAGTACATACTGACGATGAGGATGATTTCGAATACGAATACGAAGAGGATTGGGAAGAGGAATGATACCGATCCACACCGATACAGAAGGAATGTTGGGATATGGGCTGTTGCAGCCGTGTCCCGACATTTCTCATTTTGTGACCACCCGCCACGGTGGAGTGAGTAGAGGCACGTATGCCTCTTTCAACTGCTCTCCCTGGTGTGGCGACGATCCTGCGGATGCGGAGGCCAATCTCCGGCTACTCGAACAAAAACTGTCCTGGGTACCGAAAGTCTGGGTAATCCCCCGACAGACTCACCATACGGAGGTTTTTGAAGTCGGAGAGGATTTTCTTTCTTTCTCTCCTCCGGAGCGTCTGGCTGCTCTGTCCGGGATCGATGCCCTCATTACGGCACAGCCCGATCATTTCCTGTGTATCTCTACAGCCGATTGTGTACCTGTATTGCTGTATGACCGCAGAAACCGGGCAATAGGTGCGGTACATGCCGGATGGAGAGGCACGGTAGGCAGTATACTGAAAAAGACCCTGTCCCGGATGCAGGATGCCTTTGGTACTCAGGGAGAAGATATCCTGGCGGGTATTGGCCCTTCCATTTCTCTGGCTTCCTTTGAGGTAGGCGATGAAGTATACGAAACGTTCACTCAGGAAGGTTTTGATATGTCCCGAATCTCTCGGGTGAATCCCGATACAGGCAGGTATCACCTGGATCTGTGGGAAGCCAACCGTTTGCAGTTACAAGAGTTTGGTGTTCCCGACCAACAGGTTGAACTTGCAGGTATCTGTACCTATACACAACACAAAGACTTCTTCTCTGCCCGGCGCCTGGGGATAAACTCCGGTCGTATCCTTTCGGGGATTGCTCTGCATACTACGGCATCCCGGAATAAGGAGTAGAAGACAGACTATCTGTCCATTTGTTTCTGGCAATTCATTGTAAGAATGAAGCAGCGACAGACTATGTAACTTTCTCTTTCAATTACGATAGGGTTGTGTGAAGTCAGGGGAATAATCGCTTGAAGCAAAGTACTTTTTCGAATATATAAAAACAGATAAACTCTATATCCCATGTTCAGAATAACAGTATCAGATGAGATCAGAGAGGCTTGCCCGGCATTTGCCGGAGCAGCGGTATATGCTACAGTGAGCAATCAGCCTTATCACGAAGGATTGTGGAAAGAGATCCACACATTTACAGACGAACTGATTGCTACGGTGGCTTTGGAAGAGGTACGCAGGCAGCCTGCCATTGCCGCTACCCGGGAGATTTACAAACGGTGTGGGAAAGATCCGGGCCGCTACCGTCCTTCCGCCGAGGCATTGCGCAGGCGATTGGTGCGTGGCATCCCTCTGTATCAGATCGATACACTGGTAGATGTGATCAACCTGGTATCTTTGCGCACAGGCTATTCCATCGGCGGATTTGATGCAGACAAGATACAAGGGAATGCACTGGAACTGGGTATCGGACGTGCCGGTGAACCTTTCGAAGCCATTGGTCGCGGACCACTCAATATGCAGGGACTGCCGGTATATCGTGATAGCATTGGCGGTATAGGTACCCCTACCAGTGATGAAGAGCGTACAAAGATGGATCTGGAAACAACGCATATCCTTGCTATTATCAATGGATACAGCGGTCGGGAGGGGCTGGAAGAGGCTGCCCGTATGACACAGGAATTGCTCCGCAAGTATGCCGCATCCGATGGAGGAGAGATCTTGTTTTTTGGTTGATCCGATCTGATAGTATCCGGAGCCAATCTTTTTCGGTGGCCAAAATGTATCTCTACACGAAAAAAAATCCGATACATCTATCATCTCTCACCTTTTTGTGTTATTGGTATGATTATGAGATGATTGCTGAGGTGGTAGATAAAAAATATCAACCACCCGATCTATCACCTTTTGGGTATCTGTATCGTCCTGATTTTGGTTGACTGTTTATACTTGTTAATCCTATCATAAATTCAAATGATTTAGAGTCAACCTATTTCAAGACAAGACAATCTCTCACCCTTTTTTGATGAATCGGTAAGTTGTACCGGATTTGCAAGCCGGCTTTGAGGGTGTTATTTTAGTGGATCTTCCTGATTATCTTAAAATAAGATTGCTATATCCTGATTTCTTCAGTGAATCCGTCGTCTGTTTTATTTCAGGTATTTATCAAAGAAGGCCAATGCCTCCGCCTGCATGTCCACCGGGAAAATATGAGGATGATCCCAGAGTTTACCTGTGAAATGTTCTCCCGCTCCCTGACTTTCGTACACTTCACGGATGATCTCATAGGCCGCCTCTACTCCATCGACAGGGAAAAGAGGATCGCGGCTTCCATTGAATACCATCAGCGGTCGTGGGCAGGTGATGCTGGCGATATCCGGATAATCGAGCCAGTTCGGTAAACCCGGGAGTAGCATAGAATAGGCCGATCCTCCTTTGAGCTGGTTGTTCCACGGGCGCATCAATACCTCGGTCGTATTCATCCAGCATACCGAGACCGCGGCGGCGATCCGGTCGTGCATGGCACTCAGCATCCAGGTGCGGTGCGCACCTACCGACAGACCGAAACAGCCGATCCGGCTGGCATCCACATAAGGGAGTGAAGCCAGGAAATCCACACTCCTCATGTCTTCGAACGTAATGATACCTTTCCAGTTCATTCCCATCTGCATCAGGGTAGAGGCCAGCGCTTGTTGCCCTTCGTAAGAGATTCCCTCTTTACGACCCCGTTCGCCCCACATCAATGCGTCGATAGCCAGTACCACATAACCCGCTTTGGCATATTCGTCGCCTACAAAATGGGCTCCGTAGCCACCTGTTACCCATTCAACGGCGAAATCCAGCACTTCGGGTTCCACACCGAAGGGGCGTACCATCTTCTCCTTACCGATATAGAACTCCCCGCCATGATCGTGTAGGGCAACCAACGCCGGGAAAGGCCCTTCACCGTCGGGTATCAATAAATAGGCCGGGATGCGCGAGTAAGCATGGATATTCAGTTCTATCTTATGGGCTGTATAGCCCTCCCGCTTTTCCGAAGCTACGATCTCAGGATCAAACGGACCGGGGGGTGGGAGTGTCTGAAAAGTTTCGGTTACCTTTGCGCGGGCCGCCTCTCTCCATTGGTCAAAGTTCTCTATAGCTGCATTCCGCCATGCCAGCGGAAACTCCATCTTTTCGAGCATCCGTTGGTAGTATACCGGTTGATTGTTCTCAATCTCATGGCACTGACGTTGTCGTTTCGGACTATCCTGGCCAAAAGTCGTCAGAACCATTACACTACTACAGACCAGTAAGAGCAAACTTTTCTTTGTCTCCCGTTTCATCCTATACACTTTTTTACTGTAGTTTGAATCGTAACCTCAATCTCCCTTCGTTGTAGTCGTGACTGATGATCCTGAAAATACCGATTTCGGAAGTATTCTTCACATGGTCGCCTATGCAGGCGCAAACATCATAATCACCTACGTATACAATACGCAACGTCTCCGACACATCCTCCGGAAGTTTGCTCAGATCCACAATCTCTTTTGCCTCCTCCGGTCTCATAAAGCGGATCGTTACCGGCAGGTGTCGGGCGATCGTCTCATTCACTTTATCCTCCACCTCCTTCAGCTCCGCTTCCGTAGGAGCCTGTGGAAGATAGTAATCGCATTTGCTCTTCTTCCTCTCAATGTGGGCATTGTGCGAACGTCCGCAATCAAACATCCTTACCATCGTCTGGTTCAGGATATGTTCTGCCGTATGCATCGGAGGGTGTTCTTTTTTATTGTGTTCGTTCAGAACAGGTTGCATTTTCTCCATCAAACGAATTCTTTTATCTGTATATCTATATCCATTCAGGTCACGGGTAAATCTCTGTTTCCTTACTGTAAAATCTCTGCAAGACAGCGCTATTTAGTCATTTACCTACCGGCATTTGCGTGGTCCCACGGGCTGGGACATGTGGTCCCACCGGGTGGGATCGTGGTCCCACGAAGCTGGGACTAAAGTCCCACCGAGTGGGACCACGCAAATGCCGGTAGGTTGGAAAGAATATGCAAGGGAGTTTGTGACTTTATCCCCCTGGCAAAGAGACTTTATTCCATAAGTTAACGGAAATATATCCTATACGGAAAATATTTTCTCCTGTCTGTATAACAGGAAAATACCATCATACAGAGTATATCTTGCAGATCATTGTATATCTTGCAGATCATTCCGCAAATTTGATACATACCGGCTTGTCGAGCAGGATCTCATGTTCGGTTTCTGTAAGCAGTCCCGTAGTCTCGTTGCGGCGGAATATCTGGATCACATTGCTGTCCCGACAGGCCACCAGCAGGAATTTACCGTTGGGAGTGATGATAAAGTTGCGGGGATGCACGCCGGTGAACTGCTGTCCAATGCGTGTCAGGCGACCATCTTGTGTATTGCGACTGAAAATTGCTATTCCATCTGCCTGCAGGCGATTGCTCGAATAGAGGAACTTCCCATCGGGACTGATGTGGATGTCGGCACTGCCCTGTGCATCTAACGTGTCGGACTGGATGGTCTGAAACTCCTCTAGTTTACCATCTGTATAAGAGAAGGCAGTGACTGTACCTGAAATCTCATTGATCAGATAGGCATATCTGCCATCCGGAGAGAAGGTAAGGTGACGAGGACCTGAACCCGGTGCTACACGGTACGCCTCCGGAGTGCCGACTGCCAGGAAGGTCTTCCCATTCGTTGCATCTGCTTGCTGATCGACATCGAAATTGTGTATCTTATCCGTACCCAGGTCATCTGCCAGCAGGTGTTTTCCATCTGGGGTAAATTGAACACAATGTAGGTAAGGCTTTTTCTGACGGTCCGGATCGGGCCCCGATCCTTCAAAAGGGATCACTGCTAAGGAAGGCAAGACAGAACCGTCGTCTGCCAGTGGGAATACAGTGATACTGCCTCCCCCGTAATTGGCTGTTACCACCTGTTTGCCGTTGGTAATGACATAGCAGGGAGCATCTCCGTGGGTAGGTTGTTGATTGAGCAGACGCAGGGTACCGTTTTCCCTGTTGAATGAAAAAGACGATACCACCGCCTCGTCCCCTTTGTTTTCACTTACCGAATAGACAAAATTCCCGTCTGCCGAGAGGTTGAGGTAAGAAGGATTGGAAACTTCAGCTTCGCTGAGAGCCGTTGCTATTCCGCTCTCCTGATCGAATCGATACGTATATATCCCTTTGCTACTGCCGGAGGTATAGGTACCTACCAGCATGGTCAGTTCGTTGGTATTCATTTCACTTTCTTTGGATTGTTCCTTTTTAGAAGGACCGCAGGCGGTCCAGGTGACTGCCAATAAAAAGGCTATAGCTACTATTTTAACTCTCTGCATATTTAAAATGTTTATATAAATTCTGATTTTATTGGTAATGCATAAAGATAAGACCCTGTCTGATCTCACTCCGTAGTATCTGCTTTTCCTTATGAAGCTATACAAAAGTAAT
>DALZBD010000097.1:0-10421 GCA_031977515.1 Bacteroides sp.
TCGCATGCAAAGGTAGGAAATAGTCTATCTCTAAATAGATACAAATAGTAAAACTTTGCAAAAAATAAAAACAACAATCCACATAGACACATGCTGGCATTCTTCCTCTCTGACAGAGACAGCCTGTTGAATCAAAACCCATCTCTTCCCTATTTTACCTCTAAACAACTAACCTGCTGCATCCGTTGTTTGTTAAAAAAGAGATTTAGTTATTTTTAGTGGGAGTGTATACTGATATAGAGAATATTATGTAATTTTGCACCGTTGTAATTTTATATACTAACGAATTGACAGAAAGATCAACAATATATGGCAAAAAATGACAGAGCCAATTTTAGCAGTAAATTAGGAGTTATTCTGGCTTCGGCCGGATCTGCGATAGGATTAGGAAATATATGGAGATTCCCTTATGAAACAGGTAATAACGGAGGAGCTGCATTTATATTTATCTATCTGGGATGCATCCTGTTGTTGGGTTTGCCTATCATGATCTCCGAATTCCTGATTGGCCGCCACTCCCGTGCAAACACCGCAAGAGCGTATCAGAAACTGGCTCCCGGCACTCCCTGGCGTTGGGTCGGAAGATTGGGAGTGCTCACCGGATTTCTGATTCTAAGTTATTATTCAGTAGTTGCCGGATGGACGCTGGAGTACATTCTGGAAGCAGCCACCAACAAGTTTTCCGGAAAAACCTCTGCCGAATTCATCGATTCTTTTCAGGCCTTCTCCTCCAATCCGTTCCGGCCTATATTCTGGCTGATTGTCTTCCTTCTGGGAACTCACTACATTATAGTAAAAGGAGTGGAAAAAGGCATTGAAAGATATTCCAAGATCATGATGCCTACTTTGTTTGTGATCATTATCGTATTGGTAGCTTGCTCGGTCAGTCTGCCCGGTTCGGAAAAAGGGATTGAATTCCTATTGAAACCGGATTTCAGTAAAGTCACCAGTCAGGTTTTCCTGAGTGCCATGGGACAAGCCTTTTTCTCACTAAGTCTGGGTATGGGTTGCCTGTGTACATATGCATCCTATTTCGGAAAAGATACCAACCTGACTAAAACCGCATTCAGTGTAGGCCTTATAGACACTCTGATCGCCATTCTTGCGGGATTCATCATCTTCCCGGCTGCCTTCTCGGTAGGTATACAGCCGGATGCCGGTCCAAGTCTTATTTTTATCACTCTGCCCAATGTCTTTCAGCAGGCTTTCAGTGGTGCTCCGGTATTAGCGTACATTTTCTCAGTTATGTTCTACATCCTGCTGGCTGTGGCAGCACTGACTTCAACCATTTCTATGCACGAGGTAGTAACGGCCTATCTCCACGAAGAGTTTAAGTTTACACGCGGCAAAGCGGCTCGTATCGTGACCGGCTGCTGTATCTTTTTGGGTATTTTCTGTTCCCTATCCATGGGGCCTACCAAAGACTTCACGGTATTCGGCATGGGTACGTTCGACCTGTTTGATTTTGCCACGGCAAAGATCATGCTCCCTCTGGGGGGGCTGTTGATCTCTGTATTCACAGGTTGGTACCTGGACAAGAAAATTGTATGGGCGGAAATTACAAACGACGGTACGCTGCGTGTACCTATCTATAAATTGTTTATCTTTATCCTTAAATATATCGCACCTGTAGCTATATCCATTGTATTCATCAATGAACTTGGCTTTTTGAAATAACACAATCTATAGCCTGACCTATGTGGAGGGAGTACCTCTATTTTACCCGCAAACAACGCATGGGAATATGGATACTCATCCTACTGATCACTGTTGCTCTGGTGACCGGTACGATTCTATCCGAACGCTCTGCCCATCTGGCTGTTCTGGATACGGAACAACTGGAAAAAGAATATATCGAATTTATGACCGGGCTTCGGGAGAAAAGCCCGGAGACCGCTTATACCTCAAAACATACCCCTGAGAGAAACTTTGTACTCTTTGCTTTTGACCCGAACAGGATTGACTCTGTCTCTCTGACCAGACTGGGACTACCCGGGTGGATGGCTCGCAATGTCATACGCTACAGGGAGAAAGGAGGACAATTCAGAGATGCGGAAAGCTTCCGGAAGATATATGGCATGACCGACGAACTGTACGACCAACTCACTCCTTATATCCGGATTGAGAGGGAATCCACCCCGTCTGATACAGAAGCAGATGTCATGCAGCAAGCACTACCCGAGCAGGTAAATATACCGGAATATACCCCAGCGATCAAATACCCGGAAGGTACTGTGGTGGATATCAACCAGGTCGATACAACAGAACTTAAAATGATACCTGGCATTGGAAGTGGCATTGCACGCCGCATTGTTAGCTATCGGCAACAGCTCGGAGGTTTTCATTCCACTAAGCAATTGCTGGAAATAGAATATACAGATACAGATATGCTGGTTTGGTTTACAGTGGGCTCAGATACACTGAAGAAGATTCCGGTCAACCGGGCCAGTGTAGAACGGCTGCGCACACACCCCTATCTCAACTTTTATCAGTCCAGAGCGATTGTAGAATATCGTCGCAAACGGGGAAAGATCAAAGACATACAAGAATTGAAACTGTACGAAGAATTCACACCGGAAGATCTGGAACGCATAGCTCCTTACCTGTCCTATGAATAACTCCTACGGAAGATCCCGCGACACTGCCTTCAGGGAACAATTCGTCCGTCTATCATATGGATGGTACGGTCGGTGATACGGGAAAGACCTTCGTCGTGTGTTACGATCACAAACGTCTGTCCGAATTGCTTCCTCAGATCAAAGAAAAGCTGATGCAACTCCTCTTTGTTCTGTGTATCCAGGCTGCCGGAAGGTTCGTCGGCGAGGATCACAGAGGGATTATTGACCAGGGCACGGGCTACGGCAACACGTTGTTTCTCCCCTCCGGAAAGTTCATTGGGTTTGTGAGAGACCCGGTCTTTTAGTCCCATAAAAGCCAGCAACTCCACTGCACGGCTTTCCGCCTCTTTAGTAGAGACACCTGCAATAAAAGCAGGGATCATCACATTCTCAAGAGCCGTAAACTCCGGGAGTAGCTGATGGAACTGAAATACAAATCCGATATGCTTGTTGCGAAAGGCAGACAGAGCCTTCTCATGGAGTTTGCAGGTCTCCGAACCATTGATACTGACCGTACCGCTGTCGGGACTATCCAGTGTGCCCATGATCTGAAGCAGAGTAGTCTTTCCGGCTCCGCTGGGTCCTACAATACTAACGATCTCTCCTTTGTCTATAAAAAGATCTATTCCTTTAAGTACCTGCAACGAACCGAAGCTTTTGGTGATCTGCTGTAACTGTATCATGATATCGAATTATTTACAGATAATTTTTATAAACGGGTAAGCACATACTCTGCCAGATAGCAACCGAAAACAGCCGGCATATAACTCACTGTACCGCAGGTAGATTTCTTGTTTTTCTCGTCATGGATCTCAAAAACGGCATTCGGATCGGCCTGCTCCGTACTGAATACCACCGGGAGTTTTCTGCGCAATCCCATCTTCACCAGACGCTTCCGTACTGCTTTGCTCAAACCGCAATGATAGGTATCGCGGATATCAGCAAAACGTACCTGGGTAATGTCGCTTTTGGCACCTGCTCCCATGCTCGATACAATACGCATCTTGCGCTGCAAGGCCAGCCAGATGAGGTAACATTTTGGGCTCAATGTATCTATGGCATCCACCACAAAATCAAAAGAGGCACTATCCAGAAGTTCCGGAATATTATCATCTTTCAGGAAAATGGGATGCACCGTCAGTTGAAGGTCGGGGTTTATCTCCAGAAGGCGTTTGGCCACGACGTCTGCTTTGCGTTCTCCGATGGTTGTCTGCAAAGCCGGCAGTTGACGATTGATATTACTGGGTTGCACCGTATCGGCATCTACAATCGTCATAGTACCCACACCTGCGCGACAGATCAACTCTGCCGCATAAGAACCTACTCCCCCCAACCCTACGACCAACACATGCGCATCGGCCAGTCGTTGCATTTTCTCTTCACCAAACAGCAGTGAAGTCCGTTGTTTCCAGCTATCCATCAATTCTTTTTAAACCATTTATACAACCACTGCCCCAGTGATTTACCCATACTGTCGTAACGTTGCGAATCACTGTAATGTCCGGGATCTGAGAAAGTGGAAGTCTCCAGCGGATCTCCATTCTGATCCGGATACAACACGATCAGGCTATTGTCACAGAAATATTTCGAGATCTGCATAGGCAGCTTCTCAAACGAAGGATCGTACGATATAAAACCTCGCCGGGCGCTGACGATGACCAGCAGATGATCGTAGCTTACCACTCCGGTCAGCAATAACAGATCTTCCCAATCGTCCAGCTCGGAAAATTCGCTTCTTACTCCTTTGTGCTTGTGAGCAATGTATCCTTTCAGATACTTCAGGGTATCCGGATGGGCAAAGAAATGCACCCGACAGCCCAACTGGCTGCCCATCCTGCACATACGTTCTACCCATTTGTAGAATCCGACTTCATATTCCGCTTTGGGCGGCACGGCTACTACGATCCGGCGCAAGGTATTCACCGGCATCAGGCATTTCACGATCATCACCTGGCGATGTGTACCCTTGAGAAGATTCTCGGTCATTGTTCCCAGGAAAGAGTCCATCAGGTTGGCTTTCCGGTGAAGACCAATGACCACTTCCGTAGCATCGTATTCCTTCAATGTATGAATGATACCTGCGGCAATACTCAGATCGTACCGAACCATAGTATTGATGGCGACATCCACAGAAGCTCCCACACGGGCTGCACGCTCCAGAGAACGCTGCCCCTGGATCTGCCGGGCTTCGGAATCGTTGCTGTCATTCATAATACTGACAGCAATCAGCCCATCCTTACTCTTGGGGTCTTTCATAACAAGTGCCATTCCCACAAGGTTCTCGATGGTATCCGGATTGGCCACAGGGATCAATATCTGCTCTTTCTCCTCGGGTTTCTCATTCAGATCTCCCATCTCTTCACTGACAGCGATCTTACGGGCTGCACGCTCGGTAACTACCGAACTGATGATGCAGGTGAAAAGTATCATCACTACAGTTCCGTTGAGTACATCATCATTGAGCAACGGCACCCCGGGGGACATCTCCAACTGATTACCAATCAACACAGCAGCCAATGTGGCGGCAGCCTGCGCGTTACTAAGTCCGAACATGATCGAACGCTCCTCCGGTTTCATCCGGAATGATTTCTGTGTGAGCCATGCAGCCAGCCATTTGCTGAAAGTAGCCACTACAGTCATCACAACAGCCACTTTCAGTGCCTCTCCTCCGGTAAACAGCGTACGCACATCGATGATCATCCCCACTCCGATCAGAAAATAAGGGATAAACAATGCATTCCCCACAAACTCCAGCCGATTCATTAAAGGAGAGAGATTGGGGATCAGCCGGTTGAGCACCAGTCCCACCAGAAACGCTCCTAAAATCCCTTCCAGACCCGCCAGTTCGAGCAATCCTCCTCCCAGAAACACCATGGCAAGCACAAAAATGAACTGCATGATGTTGTCTTCGTAAGAGCGGAAAAACCAGCGTGCGATCCGGGGAAAGAAAACAATAATAAGGACAGAGACCAGGATCACTTTGACAGTCAGAGAGATCCAGAAGGCTGTATCGATCTCTCCCCGGTACATTCCGGCAATCACTGCCAGCACCAGAAGGGCCAGCGCCACGGTGATAGCCGTGGCACCGATAGTTATACTCACACTCCGCAACCGCGAAAGCCCGTAACGACTGATAATGGGATAAGCAATGAGGGTATGCGACGCATACATACTGGCCAATAAGATGGAAGTTGTCAGGTTGTATTGCAACAGAGTCATACTACTCCATATACCCAGTCCCATAGGGATCAGAAAAGTAAACATCCCGAAAGCAAAACATTTGAACCTGTTTTTCTTAAAATCTTCCATATCCATTTCCAGCCCGGCCAGAAACATGATATAATAGAGTCCTACCTTCCCGAAAAGTTCAAAACTGCTGTCCCGTTCGAGGATATTAAGCCCATCCTCACCAATCAATATACCTGCCAATATCATCCCTACGATATGGGGTATACGAAGCCTTCCCAGCACCATAGGGGCAAACAGAATGATCATCAACACCAGAAAGAATATCCAGGTCGGATCGGTAATGGGAAGATCAAGGTCAAAATTAAGCCAATTCATGAAGAAGATCTCTTATTAGGTTTTTCCTGCAAAATAACAAAAAAAATGCCAGTTTGTCAACCTTTGAGAATCATTAAGAACTCTTATTTCACAGGCGCAGGATAAAAATGAAAAAGAAATCAGTATGGTTTTAACAAAAATAAACTACTTGTCCCCTTTTATGGGACCTGCTATCTCCGGAATTCTACCGAAATTTGCAAGGCGCAGATTATAGCCCTGTCTCCAGCTAATACATCTTCAACGCTGAGACGCAAATATGCGTTTCTGCTCCACATCCCAACCTCCTGCGGAGAGAGCATCTCATTGACTATGGCAAATAAATGGCAGCAAAGATAGCTGCGGCAGACTCTCCTACGGGTATCCATGTCATAACCCGATAATGCGCAGGATATGTATGGGAATGCCCTTTGAGAATACAACTCTATACATTCAATTTTAAAACAAAGAATGCCATGCCGTAGTTTTTTATTGTCACTAAAGAGAACCCATTCTGTCATCCTGCATTTGCTTTGTCTGAGATTTTATTATCTTTGTGTACAAGATAGGAGAGTAAAGATCAGTATGGCCTGAGTGCCTGCAACATATATTTTCTGAGACACACAGAATTCTTGCAGAGTCTGTTTACATTTTACTTGTTTCTTTTAGTAGCTTCGATGGCTGTAGAGACGCAATACTTTGCGCCTGAAAGAAGGCGATGAGGCAAAAAAGAGCAGAGAAGGAGTAAAAAAGACTTATAGTAAACTTTATGTGAGAAATTTATCCGGACTGTTAGCCTTTTATTCATTTATTATGCAATTGTTGCAATCATGTTATGAAAACACTGTTGAAATGTGCTATTACCACCATACTATGGATGGCATGCATTACAGCCCATGCTAAATTGACCAACAATATGTTCGACATCAGACACATAGGCCACACAGAAGGTCTTAGTAGCCAACGTGTGTTCTCTATTGTCGAAGATAGATACGGTGCCATGTGGATTGCCACCAAAACAGGAATAGACCGCTACAACGGACATAGCATAAAAAGCTATACCTTACCGGGCGACTTCCACTACGGCGATAGGGCCGGGTGCAGGATTCGTTTGCTGTATGACGAGCGGGATGAACTGTGGGCATACGACCATACCGGAAGGATATACCGTTATTCCATCCCGAATGATTGTTTTGAACAGGACTTAGCTTTGGGGGAATTCATCAGTGGAGAGATCATACTTAACAAGATATGCCTGGATAACAAAGGAACATTCTGGCTGGGTCTGAGTAGTGGTCTTTACAGGAAAGAGGCAGACGGCCGTATCACTTCTGTTATCCCGGAACAGTATGTAAATGACATTGTTTCCACAAGCGAATCACTTTTTGTGGGTACTTCTATGGGAGTATTACAACTTTCACATTCCCAGTTAAACGATACGCATTGGCTGGTAAAGGGAAAAGATGTACAGACACTGTTCCGCGACGTTGCCAGAAACGAACTATGGATAGGAACTTTCAACGACGGCTTATGGGTGATGAATTTGCATTCCTCCGATCTGCGTCCTCTGGAAGGGCAAAATTCGGTTTTTCTCAATCCCATACGAGTGATCACAAGCTACGACTCTCATACGATACTGGTAGGAATAGATGGTGGAGGTGTGTATGCGGTAGACCGCACATCGAAGAAAGCTCATCTGTTTATGAGTACCGAAGACAGTACAGATATTTTTCTACGGGGCAATGGCATCTATGCCGTCACCAAAGACCGTCAGGGAAACATCTGGATCGGTAGTTATTCCGGAGGCGTATCTGTTGCTATTCTGTCCAGATATCCGATAATACTGTTAAAGCATGAAAGGGGAAATCCGCAATCGCTGGCAAACAACAATATCAACGATATAGAAGAAAATATCAATGGAGATCTGTGGTTTGCTACAGATGACGGGATCAGTATCTTCCATGCAGGCTCCGGCAGATGGAGTCACAGGTTGAAAGGAAATGTTATCGTCACTTTATGTCGGGCCGATGACGGCTCTGTATGGGCAGGAACGTATGGAGACGGTATTTATCTGTTGGACAGCCGGGGCCAGATGATCCGGAATCTCACCAAACAGCAGGGTATACTTACTACAAATTACATATTTTCCATCCGACAGGATATCGACGGGGATGTATGGATCGGAGGACTGGACGGATGTCTGCTGATGCTGAATAAGGAGGGACAGTACAAACAGTCATACGATATAAAATGGATCCATTCCATAGAAACAGTAACACAGGACCAGATAGCTGTAGCCACCGTAAATGGTTTCTGCCTGGTAAACAAACGTACCGGAGATATACAACGCTATGCAACCTTTCAGGAATTCCATGACCAAAATGTCAGTGCGTATGTGATTTCCATGCTCTTCAATGGAGATGACACCGTATGGCTGGGTACTGAAGGAGGCGGGCTGAACCTGTATAACATACGAACCGGAGAAACAAAGACATTCACCACATCCGACGGTCTTCCCTCTGACGACATATATAGTCTGCAACAGGATGCGAGGGGACGCTTGTGGGTAAGTACAGGCAAAGGGCTGGCGCTTATTGAAAATTCCCGGGTATCGAACCTCAATTATCTGGGTGATATAGACAAAGAATACAACAAGTCCGCCTTTGCACACCTGTCAGACGGGAGATTCGCCTATGGCAGCACACATGGCGTTGTCTGCGTCGCCCCCAATGCCATTGCTGCAACAAACTACCAGGCTCCACTTCGATTTACCAGTCTCCACATAGAGTACCTGAATGCTGACAAAGAAAAGCGTTTACGCCCTGTCATTCATAAAATGCTGGCTGATGGTACAGTTCAGCTTAATTACAACCACAATTCATTTGTAATCACATTTGAATCCATCAACTATCGATTTCAACGCGACATTGCCTATCAATATATCCTGGAAGGATACGAAAGATCATGGAGCAGCGTGTCTCCTGATGGCAGAATACGGTATACCAAGGTATCACCGGGCTCTTACCTGCTGCGGGTGCGCAATTTACGCCAGAGCAACGGGGAGACTATATCGGAGCGAACACTTATAGTGAATGTGTCTCAACCCTGGTGGAATTCCTGGTGGGCATGGTTGTTTTACATATGTATGGCAGGTACCGTACTCTACTTTATCTTACGATACAACAGCAACCGGCTTCAGAAAAAATACGATGAAGACAAAATAAGGTTTTTCACAAATACCGCACATGACATCCGCACACCGGTCACTCTTATCATGGCACCTCTGGAAGATCTGGGCAATGAAAAGGGACTTTCCGACAAAGCCCGTTACTTCCTCGAACTGGCCCGTGGCAATACCCAGAAACTCTACACCCTCATCACACAGTTGCTCGAATTCGAGAAGGTGGATACCCATAAGCAACCGCTTGTCTTATCGCCGCTGAACCTCAATGATATTCTTGCGGAAGAGGCTGCCAGTTTTCAGCCATTTTGCGACAGGAAACAATTGAATGTAAGTCTTTCTTTACCCGATGAAGAGGTATATGTTACAGCAGACAGAAACCTGGTGGAAATGCTCCTGGACAACCTGATCTCGAACGCCTGCAAATATACTCCGCCACAGGGAAGTGTGTGCCTGAGTCTGAACGCTACCCGAAGAAAAGCCATGATAGAGGTCAAAGACAGCGGAATAGGAATCCCCAGAAAGGATTGGAAGCACTTGTTCAAGGATGTCTACAGGGCAGAGAATGCACGGGAATCACAGGAAGGGGGTACAGGATTCGGCCTTTTACAGGTACACCGCATCATAAAGATGTTGCAGGGAAAGATCACCTTCCACTCCGAAGAGAACAAAGGCAGCACCTTTACCATCACGCTACAAAGAACGGATGCTATTCCCGAATCAAAGACAAAGCAGATTGTTGCATCCGAAGAGCCATTCCTCCCTGTACCCGTGAGTGCTACAGAGCAGGTAGACAGTGACAAGGAAAGAAATACAAACAAACAGGCCGCCACACTACTTATTGTAGAAGATCACGAAGCGCTCCGTTTCTACTTAAGCAAAACGTTTGAAACGGACTACCACGTAGTTGCTGTTGCTGATGGTCAGGAGGCACTCTCCTACCTCTCCGGAGAATACCCCGACCTCATACTATCAGATGTCATGATGCCGGGTATACAAGGGGATGAGCTTTGCAGGCTGGTGAAAGACAATCCGGAAACATCAGGTATCCCTTTCATTTTACTTACAGCAAAAATCAATCA
>DALZBD010000098.1:0-10391 GCA_031977515.1 Bacteroides sp.
CGCTGACCGATAGTTGACTGCGTCGACCGTTGGTTGATGTATCTCCTTCAGGGATACTAAATAACCACACCGCCAGACTTATCAGATACAAAAAAGCCGGACTTATCACAAGCCCGGCTTTTATAATCATGCAAATGAATATCTATAATTTCTTACAGACATTATATGTATACATAGATACCTATTGTAAACTATATCATATGGATCTGTTCAGTCAGCAAACCCAGAGGATCTGTTGCAGAACCGACGCTACAAAGATACCCGTATCGAAGCTTTCGAAAGGGGAAAAATAGTTCAAAATGGAAGTACATATATACACATCTCCCCCGACAGAGGTATTTCCTGCTATTTTTTCTCTCTTTTTCATCCTTCCATACGTTGTGAAGAAAGTTTGTATGCGACAAAAGATCCTGCCTCTATTCTCCTCTTTCCTTCAGCAAAAAAGGAAGGAGTGGCGAGGCCACTCCTTCCGATAGACACAAATGAAATTTAAACTATTTACTGAAGTGCACATCGCACACAATACTCCATTCAATCGCGGGATGCCGCGGAATAATTGATTTTCAATGCATACGCCTGGCGCAATGCCTGCTTGACATCCGTCACAATACCCATCCGGGTATCTTTGTCTATTTTCAGGGACACTGTCATAAAGGGCCGATCCTGTTCTTTCATTCCTTCACGCTCCTGCGTAATGAAATCCCGGATCTCATCCACCTCGGCAAAACTATCGTTGAGCTGGATCCGGCTTTCCGACCCCAACTTCTTCCGGTACTCCGCGGTAGGTTGTCCTACATAGATGAACGTAACCAGAGACTTCTTCTCCAGTTTTTCCAATTCCGTGGCCTGCGGTACTTTGAACTCTACCTTCAACTGCACTTCACGCATGGTGGTCACCATCATAAAGAAAAACAACAGCGTAAAGATCAGGTCGGGCAGAGAAGAAGTATTCAGGGCAGGCATCTCTCGTTTGCCGGTTCTGCTAAACTTTCTCATTATCTTCCTCCGTAACTTTTGGGTTCTGCCTCAGAGATCTTCTGAGGATAATACATACGTACAGCCTTCTGCTGATCTTCAGAGAGTTCGTGGTAGTTTTTCTGCCAGTATTCCTGAGCCAGTTCATTTCTCAGTTCATTGTAGGCAGCCACCAGTTCGTTCTGAATATCCAGGTAAGCCTGATAAGAAGAGCCACGGTCGTTTTGCAGGGAGATCACATGATGCTCGGTAACCATGACTTTCCCTCCCAGCAGTGGCAGGTCCATTTCGTGTTTTTCGGGCAACTTTTCGTCGTTGTAAGGGTTGGCAATAAACTCTTTTGCTCTCGCTCTGAGTTCGTGTATACCGATATAATCTACCCCGGCCATCAACTGGTCATTCGCATTGAGGAAAACCTGAAATACATTCCGGTCTTTTACAATGATAGGAGTCGGATCGCTCGTATCCGGAGGCTCGGGCAGACGTCTGGCCAATCCGCGATCTACATCCATAGAGGTCGTGATCAGAAAAAAGATCAATAACAGGAAAGCGATATCAGCGGTAGAACTTGAATTTATATCAGGTACTTTTCTATCTCCATGTGCCATAATCGTTCATTTTTATTGGTTTATACTATTCGTATCGTTAGCTACCAGTCGAATCGGTATAAGAGTCCAAAAGGCTATTGTTACTGCAAACAGAAGGTCACCGGTACTATATACTTCACACGCACAGGTCTGTTTCGGTACATAGCAGGCCTCCAGAGAGGCATCATTGATATCACCCGCAGAGCTTCCTTATCCAACAGGGGATGTACGCCACGGATAACTACCGCATCTGTTACACCTCCATCTCTGCCTACCACAAACCCCACCACCACACGTCCCTGAATTCCGCTTTCCACACAGGCAAACGGATACCTGAGATGATGGTCCAGAAACTGATAAAGAGCTTTCTCTCCACCTGGAAATTCGGGCATGCGCTCCCAGAAATCAAGATGTGGATCAGGAATTATTTCATCCTCCGGAATATATGGAGGAAATGTAACAACTACCTCCTGCTGAAATTCTTCTTTTGAAACCAGACAGGAAGATTCTACGCTTATTACTGCAGACAAAACATCCTGTGCGACCTGCAAAGCAAGCTGTCCTCTATCCGGAAAAGCACTGTCTGCAACCACCCGGACTTCCGGCAAATCTGTCAATATGTCCTCAGAAGGAACCATCACTTGCGGATCTATGATACAAGCCCCGGACAGCTGCTGTTCTCCTAAGAAATTTTCTACAGGCCCAGTGAAGCCGAGCCCCCTGTCAGGCAGATATCCCGACCACTCCAACAAAATGAACAGAAAAGCAAGAGCCACAACAACACCTGTAAGAAACCAGCTTATCCGGTATCTTTCCATGTATGCTTTATGGTGCTTTTTTACTTCCAAATCGTCGGTTTTTTAAGTAGAAACTCTTGCAGACTGACCCACAAAGACTATCTCCGGGTGGACCAGGAAGTTAAGTCACAAGAATACATACAATCCCAAAATAACCGGATCTGCAGAGCACTTACTTCTTTTAAAAAACAACTCTGCAATCTACGGCTTACTGCAACCGGAAAGTTACTGGTACTGTATACATCACAGGTACAGGCTTCAAATGCTGCATACCCGGTGTCCATTTAGGCATCGTACCGATAACACGCAGAGCTTCTTTGTCTATTAGAGGATGCACTCCCCGCACCACTTTCGGATTGGTGATACCTCCATTCCTGTCTACGATAAACTGTACAATTACTCGTCCCTGTATTCCCTGCTCGGCACAAGGCCCCGGATACTTGATATTCTTGCTCAGAAATTGCATCAATGCAGCCTGTCCACCTGGAAATTCAGGCATCTTCTCCACGGCTACGAAAATCTCTATTTCGTCCGGTCCACTATCATCCAAGGGTTCGGGCGCAATGTATCTCACATTTACTGCCGTACCGGCAAGAGATTCCGTTGTCTGTATGCTTCCCTCTTCTACATCATCGTCATTGTCCACAATGTTCAGTATCTCAGGTACAGACACAGGTTCCGGAGGGGGAGGCGGCATAGGCTGATCATACGTCCGTATGATATCATCTATGTCAGGTTCAAACTCAGGTCCTCTGGCACTCAGACTGGTATCTACCACCAGATCATGTTTCGACCATTCGAAAGCCATGAACATACAGGCAAGACCTATCACCAATCCCATCATCAACCAGGTGGTCCGGTATCTCTCGATGGCTACTTTTTTGTTTTTCTTAATTTCCATACGATCGTTTTTTTAAGGTGAACAAATGTATATATCCTCACTTTTCACAAATCCGGCCTATTGCAGCTTGAATGTTACAGGCACCGTATATCTTACACGCACGGGCTGATTGCGTTGCATACCCGGCTTCCATGCTGGCATCGAATTGATGACACGAAGAGCCTCTTTGTCCAGGTGAGGATGTACGCTGCGTACCACCTGCGCATCTACGATAGAACCGTCTGTGTTCACTACGAACTGTATGATCACACGTCCCTGAATATCCTGTTCCTGACAAATAGAAGGATATTTGATGTTCTTACTCAGGTATTGCATCAGAGCAGCCTGACCACCCTTGAATTCAGGCATATTCTCCACTACATCAAATATGGTCACTTCTGTGGGTACATCTTCTACCACTTCCGGCGCCACGTATTTTACAGTGACTCCCACATCAGGAATATATTCAGAAGAGACCATAGGTTTTTCGTCCACAGGATCAGTCGTGTCTATAATAGTAAGTATGTCCGAAGCAGATGGCTCGGGTGGCGGAGGAGGTGTCGGCTGATCATACGTCCTCGGTATTTCTATATCCGCCTCAAATACCAGATCAGCCAGTTGGGCACTGGTGTCTATACTGACATCGTATCTCGACCATTCGAAGGCCATGAACATAAAGGCAAGAGTCACTACACATCCCAGCATCAACCAGGTACTTCTGTATCTCTCAATAGCTGCTTTTTTACTTTTCTTGGTTTCCATAACACAGTTTTTAAAGAGTGAATAATCTAATTCATGTAATAATATCTGATTTCATCCGGATCTTAACTCATTGCTTTTGGTACAATCAAAAATAGGCGATCAGGACACAGGTTGTTATTTTCAGAAGGTTCTTTTAAGAAATAAGGCAAAAAAGAGAAGGATTTTAAGGGATGTAAACAAACAGGTCTGCAAAATTAACCAATAATTAATACTTAAATTAGTTTGCATTTTAAACCAAATACATAATAAGTTTATAATATAAAGTAGATTATTAGTTGATAAACAATATATAAAAATCACCAAAATTATATTTATCTAAAATAAAAACAAAGTATAAAAGTATTAATCAGAAAACAAAAAAACGCCATATTCAGTACATATCATAAAGAAACAGGCCTGAATAAAATGCAAACCGCTTGTATACCGTTGATTTATACATTTACAAACCCATCATTCATTCACAGGAAAAGTATCAATTTAGCCACAGAACACAACAAGTAAATATTTATAATCATACACATTCTTAAGAATAAGAATATGAAAAAGTAATCACCAGACTTTGCACAAAACTTTTTATCTCTATGAAAAAGACATTTTACATCCGCTTTTCATTACCTTTACACCACCAATACTGTATGATGATGAAAACATCTACTTCCGACAGATCTATTCTGCGTCCTTTGTGGGCACGTTTTTTCCAATACAACTGGAAATTCGGACTTTTCCTGATCTTTTTGTTTGGTATACCGCGGTTTGCACTGGTATTACAAGCGAATATGTCCAGTGGATACAATAAAGCATTCATTATCTTTTTCCTGATGTGGTTCACCCCACTCATTTTCCTCACTCGGAAAGGTCGCAGGGAAATGGGGATCAAACGTCCCCGATATGCATATCTGCCGATCGCGCTCCTGGCCGGGACACTCTCCTGTATAGTGATATTCGCACTGTTCGGACTGCTGTTTACAGATCCGGCCAGTCAGCCACTCACCTACATCGCTGCTACGGGAGGCACTCCCGCAGAAATCAATCCGGACGATCGCCTGCTCTATTTCCTCATCGCCGCCATTCCCAGTATGCTATTCAGCCCCATCGGTGAAGAGATGCTCTACCGTGGCGTGATCCATGGCAGCTTCACCCGGCGATTCGGAGAGACAGGTGCTTCCATCTTCGACAGCCTTGCCTTTGCACTTACCCACCTGGCACATTTCGGCATCATCTGGCAGGCTGGTCAATGGCAGTTTCTCCTGTGGCCGGCTCTGGTATGGGTATTGGCTATGTTCGCTGTCAGTCAGGTATTCTTCCGGTGCAAACAGTTGTGCGGCTCCATCTACGGTGCTATCCTGTCACATGCCGGATTCAATGTCACCATGATGTATCTTATCTTTTATCATCTGCCATGAAAATAAAAGCCAGCTCGGAAACCAGTAATCGAAGAATTTACTAATTTAGCTATCCACAAAACGAAATAATTACAAACAGCAAAGACAAAACTGATTATGATTCAGAGCAGACATTATAAGAAATTCATGATAGCCCTGATATATATGGGAATTGCTATGTTTGTCTGCGAGCTCTATGATCTGTCACGCCTGATCTCTGTAGCAGAAACAGAAAGAATATTCAGTCAACTGGTCAGTTTTGCTAAATACAGGGAAAACACCTATTTCTTTATCTACTTCAGTATGTTGTGCATAGCTACCGGAGGCAGTTTCTTCATTTATAAAAGAGCACACTGGATATTGACACATATTCTGCTTATAACCTCTATATTTACGTTGATATTTCCCTTCTTTCAAAGACCACATTTCGTCAAACTCAATACACCTTTTATTCCTTTCTTCCTGATAATATTACTTACCTGCTCCCTGAGCGGAATGTATAAAAAGAAGTACAGGAATATAGTCGGCATAAAAAGAGGCGATATAGCACAGGGGATTTTAGGAGGACTGATCTCTGTACTCATTTGTATGTGCATCTGATTCTATCTTTTATAAGTACAATCACACAAGATCAATCATACCATGAAAAAACTATTCTATCTGACATTCACTCTGCTGCTTCCATACTTTAATTGTGCGGCACAAACCTTCGAAGTAGATACCGTGACATTTCATACCAAAGGTAAGATCGTATCAGCCACTTGGTACGACGGTGTTTTCTATTGCATGGATGAAGATCGCAACCTCTCCAAAGTGGATTCCACGGGGACAGAAACATTTATTCTGAGCTCACGCCTGTGGCTCGAATCCATTTTCTACAAAGACGGAAAACTCACGGCATGGTCGCCCCTGTTCAGCCCACGCAGATACAACATGTTTATAGAATATCAGTACGACGGAAAGAAACTGCGCCGGACAGGTCTTGTGCGGACAGACAAGACAAATTTGTATGAAGACCAACTGTATCAGATATCTGCCTCCTGCAGCGGAGAGTGGGGAGGCACAGTCTACTTCAAACATAAAAAGTCCAGAAAGACCTATTCCTGCGAAGCTACCTGCGCCATTCAGGTGAATAAACTGGCAGATGATTACATCGTAACGGCCACATTGGGTCATATGATGGGCTTTGTAAGGATTCTCAGTATCAGTGACCCCCCTGCTCTGGAACGCAGCAAAAAGAAATCTTCCAAATATTCCGGAGGCAACGAAAGCAGATCGCTCCAGGGTGTCAAGGTATTAGCCGATTCGATGGGAGTGATGGCACTCACCTCTTTTGTACATCAGGGACAGGTGTATCATGTACTCAACAAAGGATATGATTGGCAAGACGATATACCTGCTGTCTACATAGCTACTACCCGAAATGGGAAGTTCGAGATCATTCAACAGATCAACAATGTTTTGCTCTGGCGCTCCGACAACAGCAGAGAGATTCCCTACAAAGATGGATTCCTGTTGGCGGTAACAGACGATGAAACGCGGGAAGCACTCATGATCGGCATAGAGGACGGACGTATGAAAGTATTCAGATTCGAACAACAGGAATAGAAAAACAGAAACACACAAAGACATACCCACCAACCTCATGCTTCTTCAGAAAAATACAGAAAATATTCTATCACACATAGAAACTTCCTTTCACTATTCTTTTTTTCCTTATGAGTTACGACACATTTCTTACTACATTCTTTGAGGAGTAATTTGCTCTTATTTTACTTCTCCCGCACCCTTGTGATTAAAAAATAAATCTTAACTTTGTCAGAGAACAAAGAAGATACGACACATTCTGAAGAGACTTTACTGCTCATTATTTTTTAAGTACAGAGCAGAAACAATAGATCTCTCTTTGTGAACTTAAATAAATTATTCTTTCTCACAAACCTATGATTTAATAAATGAAATACGAATTACTACCGCGTTTTATTCTCCGGCTTCCTCTATTGAGTTACGAAAGCGAAAGTTTACATAATTTATTTCGTGAAAAAGAGTCACTCGATCTCTTTTTGTCCGACAAAAATATCCGGGATGCTATTTACATCGCATCTCCCATACTGTATAAAGAAATAAACAAGCTCCTCAATAATGAGATACCGGATAGGAAAGAAAAAGAAAAGATCTTATCTTCTCTTATACGGTACCTGAGCCGAATGTCTACACGGTGTACTCCATTCGGGCTTTTCGCAGGCTGCGCCACCGGACAGATGGGTCCGGAAACTGCAATAAACATACCCGACAGGCCAGGACGTACTACCCGGCTGGACATGCAGTTTCTCTGTGCCTTTTACAACCACCTGATCCGCATACCGCAAATCAAGGACAAACTCAGGTACTATCCCAACACCAGTCTGTATCCCATCGGCAGAAAGTACCGCTATATAGAGACCTCTTTCAAAGGTACACAAAAAAAATATCACCTGACTGCCCTGGAACACTCCGGATATCTTGCGACGATCCTTAAAGCGGTAGAAAAAGGAATGTACCTGCACGAACTGATCCCCTTGCTCACCAGAGAGGAGGTCACGGAAGAGGAGGCAAAAGAGTACCTGTACGAATTGATAGACTCGCAGATACTCATCAGCCAGTGGCACCAATCGGTCATAGGAGAAGATTACCTGACACGTCTGATACAAATGATCGAAGAGGCAGAGTATACAGACAACGAGGTATGGGTACGCACCAAAGAGCTGCACCAGCTTGTAAAAAAGCTGGATGCAGAGACAGAAGAGGAACATACAATTATCTACCAGGAGATCATCCGGGTGATCCGGACACTGGGTATACCTTACGATGAGAAATACCTCTTTCAGGTAGATTCTGTCAGGTACCCCTCTACGGCTACCCTGGGCCACAATGTTGCAGAAGACCTAAAAAGTGCAGTCACCTTTCTCAACCGCATTACACCTGTCAGAGAGAAAGAGGTACTGTCGCAATTCAAAAAAGATTTCTACAACCGTTACGAAGAACAGGAAGTACCTCTGATGGAAGTACTCGATCAGGAACTGGGTATCGGCTATCCTTCCCATACGAACAACGGAGATGTGTCGCCTCTGATCGATGATTTCGCTACACCCTCCAAACAGCAAGCGGGCAAACAACAGATAACTCCGTTGTACGGACTGCTGGTCAGAAAGATTTCCGAAATCTCCTTTACAGGTAGTCAGGAAATACTCTTCACAGACAACGATATAAAATCCTTGCCGCCCAACTGGGACGATCTGCCCCCTACCCTGCCTGTGATGTTCAACCTGTTGAGAGCAGATGCGAAAGAGACACTTATAAAGATCAGGTCGGTGGGAGGAAGTGGTGCCGCAAACCTTCTGGGACGATTTGCACATACATCCCCGGAAATCCGGCAGGCAGTAGAAGAGATCATAGAAAAAGAAAACTCCTTATTGCCGGAAAATACGATCCTGGCAGAGATCGTACATCTGCCGGAAGACCGGACCGGTAACATACTCTACCGGCCTCATCTGAGAGACTACGAGATTTTATACCTCTCCAATTCGGATCTGCCCAACAACAAAAAAATACCTGTTGCCGATCTGATGATCTCTGTCAGGAACAACCGGATCAGGATACGCTCCAAACGACTCCACAAAGAGATAATTCCCCGGCTGACCAACGCGCACAACTTCCAGAGAAGCACCCTATCGGTCTATCGGTTTCTCTGCGATCTGCAAACCCAGACACCCCGGACCGGATTGTATTTCAGTTGGGAGGGTTTCGACAATCACCTGACTTTCCTGCCGAGGGTACGCTACAAAAATATAATTCTATCACCTGCCATCTGGAAAGTGAAAACCAAAGAGATGAAACATCTTTTCGATATACAGGACGAAGCCGAACTGATTTCCGCGATAGATAGTTGGCGGGAAAACATCTCCCTGCCCCGCTACTCTATACTGCCCGACGGAGACAATGAACTCTATATCGACTGGAAATGTGTCGGCAGCGTACGATCGCTATTCTCTATCATCCGCAAAAGGCAACAGATTCAGTTACACGAGTTTCTTTTTGATCCGGACACAGCCGTTGTCAAAGGAGAAAAAGGCAATTACCTCAACGAATTTATTGTTTCTCTTTACAAAGTGTAAATCATGAAAACAATCCAAAGAAAATTTATACCCGGAAGTGAATGGCTCTACTTCAAACTATATACAGGCCATAAAACGGCTGATGTCTTACTCACCAGTCTGCTTCCTGTACTGCGTACTCTCCTGAAAAAAGGACTGATTGATAAATGGTTTTTCATCCGCTACGGCGATCCCGATTTTCACATAAGAGTCAGGCTGCATCTCAAAGACATCACCGGGATAGGGGAAGTCATGAATGCACTACACAAAAAGATGGCCTGGTTTCAGCGCGACAACCTGGTCTGGAAAATACAACTGGATACGTACAACCGGGAGATCGAACGTTATGGAGAGAAGTTTATTGAGGCTTCCGAATCCCTATTCCATGCAGATAGCGAATGTGTCACCTCTATCCTGAAAGAACTAAATGTATCCAACGATGAGAACTACCGATGGATGATCTCTCTTGTACTCATAGACAGTCTCCTGAATGACCTGTCTCTGGACCTGCCTGCCCGAAAAGAATTGATGGACAAGATCAGTCAGAATTTCAAAACAGAATTTGGTTTCAATGAATACAATACGAAACAGTTCAATACAAAATTCAGGGATCATAAAAAAACGATTGAGGCTGTTTTGAATCATACTTTTTCAGATCCAGCATTTATGCATTTGTATAAACCTGTCAGACTGCGGTCCAAACAACTGGTATTGATTATCCAAAGGATACTTGCTCTGAAAGAGAAAGTTACGGAAGATTTCTTTACGGATTCACTTGTATCCAGCTACCTACACATGACATTGAACCGACTCTTCCGATCCAAGAATCGCAAACACGAATTGCTGGTCTATGATTTTATGAGAAGGTATTATAC
>DALZBD010000099.1:0-10391 GCA_031977515.1 Bacteroides sp.
GTCTTTTGCCGCTTTTGGCTTCTTTTTCACATAAGTTCTATCAGAACTTGGTAAACGAGAAAACAACTTGAAAATCTTTTATATAACCCTTTAATTAAATCAATTTAAATGGCCTATGAAACATTAGAAACTATCTGATAGCCTGATTGCTATCTGTTCTATTTTATCTTTACCCATTTGTATAAACCGCAATTAACAAACCATTTAATCACCAGTCTTGTATGAATGAAGATCGCAAAAGAAAAGGCATATGTTCTCATATATGTCTGACCGCTGTAACCATAGTCGGTCTATTTTTGATAGGAACCAATAAGCTGCTGGCCAATTCGTCGGAAACAATCTTGTTGTATGAAATGTCCGGGCAACAGCAATCCGTATCCATTACCGGTGTGGTTCTGGATACGTCAGGAGAACCTGTGATCGGAGCCAGTGTAGTAGAAAAAGGAACAGCAAATGGAACCATAACCAATATCGAAGGGCAATTTGTGTTGAATGCCCGGGAAGGAACTACGCTTGTTGTATCTTATATAGGATATCGTACGCAGGAGATAAAAGCAACACGCTTGATGAAAATCACTTTGCAGGAAGACAGCAAACTGCTGGACGAAGTGGTAGTAGTAGGCTACGGTTCTATGAAAAAAGCCAACCTGACCGGATCAGTATCATCCGTGGATGTGGAAAAAACATTGGGTAGCAGGCCACTGGCAGATGTAGGTCGTGGTCTGCAGGGAACTGTACCCGGATTGTCGGTTCAGATACCCACCGGAGAAATTGGGTCGGACCCTGTGATGAAGATCCGTGGGCAGGTAGTTTCTCCCAGCGGAGGGTCTACCCCATTGATTCTTGTTGATAACGTAGAAATACCAAGTATTCAATTGGTCAATCCGGATGATATCGAACAGATCACTGTATTGAAAGACGCGGCTTCCGCATCTATTTACGGAGCCAAAGCTGCTTTTGGAGTTATTCTGATAACGACAAAAAAAGGAGCTAATACTGAGTCTGTAAGTATCACTTATTCCGGTAACTTCTCCTGGCAAAATCGGGCGAAGAAACTGGAAATGGCTACAATAGATGGTCTGCAATACGTATGGGATGCAGCTGTCAGTCGTAATCCGGAGAATCCGAATGCTGCAGCTACCGGCAATATGTGGAAGATGAATGCCGAAAGTATTGCCAGATCCAGAGAATGGCTGCAAAAATACGGAGGTAAAGTGAAAGCGGGTGATCCTATTGTTTATAACCGTGACTGGTATGTAGACGAACTGGGTAATAAATTGGGAGTACGTATGTACAATGCTATCGATGCGATGATAGAAGAATGGACTCCTACCCAGACACATAATTTGTCTCTGAATGGCAGAAGTGGCAGAACCGGTTATAATATAGGACTTGGTATGTTGGAGCAAAGTGGTATGGCCAAAACTGCTAAACATGATGATTTTAAACGATACAATGCCTCTATCAATCTGACAACAGAAATCAATAAATACCTGACCGTACGAGGAGGGGCAATTTATTCGGACAGACAAAAACGTTATCCCAGCGTAGGAACAACCACAGGAGATCCCTGGCTGTATGCTTATCGTTGGGGAAGTCTGATGCCAATCGGCGTGAAAGACCAGCAGGGAAATGAGATAAGAAACCCGGCTTATGAACTGGCCAATACACATACGGCTACGCTTCGTAACATATATACGAATATCAATCTGGGTGCCACAGTCAATTTTACGAAGAACTGGAACCTGGAATTTGATTATACTTATTATACACAAGAAAATATAACTGAGACTTCTATACCGACCTTCACGGCAGGAGATGCCTGGTACAGTCCGGTTCTGTGGCAGGAAAATGGAAATCAGATCTATGTAGACGAAGAAGGCAATATCACAACAAGCGGTGGAGTGCCGGCTTATCGGTTTAATCAGATCGATTATGAAGCCAATGGGTCGGGGGGCAGTTCTATTTCGCGTTCCTCCCGCAGGATCAATAACAATGCATTTAATGTATATTCTACTTATAATCTGAAGATCGGAGATCCGCATGCCTTCAAATTCATGCTGGGGATGAACCGGGTTACGTACGACTGGAACGAACATACAGCTAAGAGAATGGATTTGATGGACTATGACAATCCACAGTTTAATTTTGCCACTGGTACACAAACCGTAAGTGGAAATGCGAACTGGGAGGCACAGTTAGGATTTTTCGGACGTGTGAATTATGCGTTCAATGACAAGTATCTGTTGGAAGCCAATTTGCGTTATGATGGTACTTCCAAGTTCCCTTCGGATTTGCAATGGCGTTGGTTTCCTTCTTTTTCAGGAGGGTGGGTCATTTCTTCGGAGAAATTTATGAAACCCATAGAACCAGTGGTAAGTTTTGCCAAATTAAGAGCGTCCTGGGGTTCTATTGGTGACCAGACTGTAAGTAATTCTTTGTATGTACCCCGACTGGTGAATTCAGAAACAACCTGGCTGGGATCGGATGGTAAACTGGTAGGTTTCCATACCCCTACTGCAGTTTCCGGTGGAATTACCTGGCAACGGATTGAAACACTCGATGTGGGTTTTGATATGCGTTTCTGGGGAAACAGGATCGGTGTTACGTTTGATTGGTATCAGCGTGATACAAAGAACATGATCATTGCAGGGGATGCTTTGCCTTATACCTATGGAACTTCCGCACCTCAGGGCAATTATGGAAACCTGCGAACAAGGGGATGGGAAGTTGCACTGGATTTCAATTACAGATTCAATAACGGACTTTCCATCCATGCAATGGCTACCTTGTCTGATGCTGTTACTCACACAACAAGGGGGGCCGACTATAATACGGCCTGGGAAGATCGTCTGATAAGTAACGGATATGCTACAGGATCGAGATATGGAGATATCTGGGGGTATCGTACAGACAGATTGTATCAGGAAAGTGATTTTGTACGGGATGCAAATGGTAACTTACAGAAAGTAACGATCATCATCGATGGAACAGCCAAACAATCTTATATGCTTTCGGGTGACAATCCGGTATACCAGACCTATCTTGAAGATGGAGGCGGAGTGGTTATATTCCGTCCGGGAGATGTAAAATTCGTGGATCTGAACGGAGACGGATATATTACTCCGGGCAAAGGTACTTTCGGTGATCCGGGCGACAGGGAAGTGATCGGAAATAGCACACCACGTTATGAATATGGATTCCGTCTGGGTGCGGATTACAAAGGAGTGGATGTGTCGATCTTCTTCCAGGGCGTAGGCAAACGACAGATCTGGGGTAGTGGACAGTTGGCTATTCCCGGTTACAATGCGGCTGACGGAGCTATGCCTCAGGCAATAGCCAGAAATTACTGGCGCGAAGACAGAACGGAGGCATTCTATCCACGCGCCTGGAACAACGGAGGTGCTGATACAAACTACAGCCTGCAGATACAAAGCCGTTATCTACTGGATATGTCTTATATGCGTATAAAGAATATAACAGTGGGCTATTCATTTCCCGGAAATATACTGGAAAAGGTATATCTGACCAAAGCGAGGTTGTATCTATCCCTGGAGAATTTCTTTACGTTTGACAACCTGAGAGGACTGCCCATTGATCCGGAAGCCATATCAGGATATTCTATGTTCAATACATCGAATTATAACCTCGGACGTACGGGAGTAGGGACACCTATGTTTAAATCGGCCTCTTTTGGTGTGCAACTGAGTTTCTAAACTATAAAACAGAGAATTATTATGAAAGCAAAAATATGGATCGGTTCACTTCTTATCTTGTTCTTTACCGGATGCGACGATATACTGGATCGTCCGCAGCTGACTGATCAGAATGATGATATTTACTGGACAAATGAAGAAAAACTACGGCTCTATGCCAACGGATTTTATCCGACTCATTTTGTGGGTTACAATGTCGGATGGGCCACAGATGCCTCTATCTATCTGACTTATCTTTTCAGTGATGATGCCGTAAACTATGGCACTCAGACACAGTTTGAACTTTCGGTACCTACATCAAGAGGTACAGCGACTTCTACGGCGACTTATATTCCCTGGCTCGATAAATATACCGGGCCCAACTGGAATTTCTCGTGGATACGTAAATCGAATATCATGATAGACCGGATCGAAAACCGGATGGGGGATATTCTGACCGAAGAGGCCTATAACCATTGGATGGGTATAGCCCGCTTTTTCAGAGCAATGGACTATGCCGGATTGGTAACGGTGTTTGGAGATGTTCCTTACTACGATCATGAAGTGAGCGATATAAATTATGATGATTTGTATAAACCACGTACTCCCCGCAGCGAAGTGATGGACGCAGTATATGAGGATTGGGTGTATGCGATGGGAAATGTAAGACTGAATGATGGAGATCTGCTCGTCAACCGGTATGTTGTTGCCGGATATGTGAGTCGCCTTGCATTGTTTGAGGGTACGTGGCAGAAGTACCACAATGGAGATACGGAAAGAGCGAAGAAGTTCTTAAATCTGGCTGTTACTGCAGCTGAGATGATCCGTACAAGTGGTAGATACGATATTGTGACTGATTTCCGCAGTTTGTTTGGATCGAATGACCTGAGTGGAAATAAGGATTGTATTTTTTACCGCCATTATGACTCCTCCTATTCCATTACACATACCGTAGCATCGGCGTGTAATCTGGTAGATGGAAGGTATCTCAACCCGAATCTGGCACTGATCCAATCCTTTATCTGTAACGACGGTACAGACTGGCAGACCTCTTCAGACCCCACCAACAAAGACTTTACCCTGGATAATCTGATCAAGACCCGTGATCCACGTTTCGAAGCTTCATTCTGGGACAAACCTACGGTGAAATCGCTCAGTTCTTATCTGTATGTTACAAAATTTATTAGTCGGGAAGGGCTTGCTTATATGGAGGAGGCGGGTACCGCACCTCCCACGGAATATACCTCTAATCTGAATGAAAATGATTACCCTCTCATACGATATGCGGAAGTACTACTGAATCTGATAGAGGCTAAAGCGGAACTGGCTACTCTGGGTGAAGCTGCCGTAACGCAACAGGATATCGACGTTACGATCAACAAAATACGTGACAGGCCACTCGGAGATGCGGCTGAAGCAAAAGGAGTCAAAAAAACGGTACCTCTGATGCTCACCAATCTGCCGGATAGTCCGGATCGTGGTGATGTGCCTCAATTGATCTGGGAAATCCGCCGGGAACGCCGCATGGAAATGGCCTTTGAACACTCCCGCCTTTTGGATCTCAGACGCTGGAAAAAGCTGGAGTATATGGATGATACACAGTATCCCCAAATACTGAAAGGAACCTGGGTAGATTTGGCAAATGATTTTCCAGATCAGATAACTGCAGCCAAAATAGGACTACTGGCTGTGACAGATATGGATGGTAATCTGATTGTGTATGATGGATCCAATGCAGATAAAATGGTCGGATTCTACAGTCCTCAGACTATTCAGGGACGTTCGGTTTTTCTCAATGTGCCCGGAGTCAACCCATACTTAGCCCCGGTAGGAATCAATCAGATAAACGAATATGCGACCAAAGGTTATGTACTGGAACAAACCCAGGGATGGCCTGCAAGTAATTAATTTCAAAGGAGATAGAACGATGAAAGAAATGATGAAATATATAGGCATGATGCTTATTCCATTCGGTCTGATCATAACATCATGCGAAAGTAAAGATGAACCCGAGGTTGGCGGAGAAACAGTTATATATGCGATTAAAATATTGAACGCGGGTGCAAATGGGAACGAAACCGTTGTAGGAACGGTGAATGAAAATACGAAAGAGATCAGTTTTCCGGAGATAGATCCCGATACTGATCTTTCTGAAGTTCGTTTTGAAGTGGAAGTTCCCCAAGGCGCCGTGATGGATGAAGAAACTTATGATTTCACCATTCCAGAAGGGAAATCAAGCATTACGCGTGTCATTGCCGTAGTCAACGGCAAAAGGAAACGGGAGTATTTTGCAACCATACGTCTGGATCTGCCGGTGTTTGGTGCTGATTTCTCTGCGGATAAAATGAAAGTGTATGATTTCTCTGGACAGACAACAATGTATACTGATCTCGCGGCAGCTAATACCCGTAGCGCCGATATGGATATAGACCATGTTTTGGTTGTTTCCCGCGAAGGAGGAACACGCCCGCATCTGCTTAGAGTGGAGGACCTGAAAAATGGAAATGCCGGCAATCCGATCATGCTTAACACAAATAATATCTCGGAAGGTACATTCGTGATAAGTGCCGGCCGTCTGGCTCAAGGGCATGTGTATATAGCTAATCTGGCTACACCATCGGCTACGGCACCTCTGAAAATATATCACTGGGCTTCTCCCGAGGCAGAACCGGATGTGGTTGCAACCTGTTACAGTACGGATATAAGTGGATATGATGAAGGACGTTTCGGTGACTATATGTCCGTAAACCTGGACGAAAGTGGTAACGGTTATATATTCCTGGGAGTGAATGGTTCTCAAACTGTGTATAAAGTCCTGCGGCTGAAAGTTTCCGGCTTTACACATGTTTCCGAACCCACGCTGCTCAATAACGATACGTATGGAGGATTGTGGGCAAGCGTCAATCAGGTAGACGGATCTCCGGAAGAGTATATCTATACAGGTCATCAGGGACCTATTCAGTTGGTAAATTCCGGATTACAAACGCAATATACCCTTCCTACCGTTTCCATTGCTGCCAACGAGGGTAGTGATGCGCGGATCATTACTTTTAATGAAGAGCGTTATATGGTAATGATTGCTACTCCGGGAGCAGGAAGTATCAATATCTATGATCTGACCGATGGCGATACTATTGTGGAAGCACTCACTTTATTTGATGAAGGTAATAAAACGGCTCTGACCAAATACTCCCTGGGAGGTGACATCGCAGCCGGAACAGCTTCCGGAAGTATCGGTTGGGCAAAGGACGGTGACGAAACCTTGTATATCATGGGAGCGGCTCCGGGAGCTGGATTTGCACTTCTTGAATTCCCTAAAAAGGTGAAAGACGACGAAGAGGATCAGAACGAAGATGCAGAATGACATGGAAATAAAAAGCAGGTTTACATGGACATGTGTGTTCATGAGTGTACTGCTCATGATGATCTCCTGTAGCAAGGATGATGGAGACGGTGGGGAGAATCCCCCACCGTCGACCCTCACTCTACCTAAAAAGGAACTCCGTGGAGTATGGATGGCAACGGTATGGGAACTGGACTGGCCTCAGTCGGTATATGCCATGGAAGCTCAGAAAAAACAATATACGGACTATCTCGATAAGTTTGTCGAATGCAATATCAATACGGTATTTGTACAGATACGGCCTACAGCAGATGCATTTTATGACTCTTCCTATGAATCCTGGAGCAGGAGTATTACGGGAGTAGCCGGTAAAGATCCAGGATACGATGTGCTGGAGTTTATGATCACAGAGGCACATGCGCGTAATCTGGAATTTCATGCATGGATGAATCCTTACCGCATAGCAACGAGAACGAATGCTTCAAGCCCTTATGGGGAACTTGACCCGAAGATTGATCCGGGACTGGTAAAAGACTATGATAAGATCAGGATCTATAATCCGGCTCTTCCGGAAGTTCACGAACGCATAGCGGCGATTGTAAAAGAGGTGATCACCAACTATGAGGTAAACGGTATTCATTTCGATGATTATTTTTATCCGGATCCGGATAGTTACAGTTCATTGGATGATGCTGCAGAGTATTCCTTGTATGGCTCCCAGTACACGACTATTGAAGACTTCCGACGAGCAAATGTGGATAAAGTCGTGAAGAAAGTATACGATGTGATTGTTCAGGAAAAACCGGGAGTCGTTTTTTCCATCAGCCCTACAGCCAATAACGATTACAATTATAATTCATTGTATGCAGACGTAACCAAATGGTGCAAGGAAGGTTGGGTGGATATAATTATTCCTCAACTCTATTCTGCTACCGGAACCACTACAAGTAGTTTTAATGTACGTGTCGGATGGTGGCCTCAATTCAGTTATCAGGCAGTTCCTGTGATTGGGTATGCACTTTATAAATTCGGTGATACATCGGCCGGCACACCCTTTCAATCTACCACAGAATTGCTCAATCAATTCAGATTGGCAGAAGCACAACCTAAGATCATGGGAAGTGTGATGTATCGGGCCAAGAACTTTCATGAGAACAGTTTGGGTATCATTGATGTACTTAAAAATGAGATCTATCCTTATCCTGCGGTAAGACCTTTTGCCGGAAGGAAAACGATGGCAGACCCTCCTCCTGTCCGTAATGTGGAAGTAAATGGAGATAAATTGAGATGGGAGAGAGATAGCGGTTTACGTACAGTAATTTATAAAGTAGAAAATGATAATGCATATATTGTTTCAATTACTTCTGATAAAGAATATAATCTTACTTTGAAAGGTGATTATTGTTTAACTACAGTAAATTCGGATAATTCAGAAAGTGAAATCTTATATATTATTTCTTGGTATTGATTTTTATTTGACTGTGCGGAAGAGTAATATTCTTATACTATAAAATATAATTAATCAAGATATTTTATCTATATTAAAATTAATCTACCACGGTAGACCAGTAAAAGTATAATAAAAAAGCCATTCTCTTTTTATTTATTAGGTTGAGAATGGCTTTTATGTAATCAGAAGTTATTTATGTATAACGTCTAAATAATCTGTTATAGCTTTAAAGCTAAAATCAATTCCATCCTTCTGTCTGTGTCAACTTATAACCTTTATCCACATATTGATCTATTTGTGCTTTCCCTATAGGTGCCAGATAATTATAATCTCCAAAAGGATCTCTGGCAGTTGCATTGACTGGTATATAATATCCTACCATCTGATCTGCATTGGTACCATCAAATGTTACAATTGTTCCATCCTCTTTTTTCACCTGATAAGCCGTTGTACCCCCATCGGGAACAAAAGCCGGAAGTTCTTCTTTCATGTTAATCCACAATCCTAACATGGTATCCGGATTCTTTAGATTGTCCATATAATCCAACTTTTTCCATCTGCGAATATCAGAAAGACGGGTATGTTCATATACAAATTCCATACGACGCTCTCTTCTGATCTCCCAGATAAGAGCAGGAACATCTGCATCTCTGACAGGATCAAAGCTATCCGTAATATCAATGAGTTTCATTGGTGCGGTTTTCTTAACTCCTTTTGCTATAGCCACATCATCCAGATCTCTGTTACGAATAGCATTTATAGAAACATCTATATCATCTTGTCTGACCACAGTACCCCCCATTGTTGCCAATTCTGCTTTAGCTTCTATCCAATTGAGCAATATTTCAGAATATCTCATAGTGGGATAATCATTGGTATTGGTAGAGCCGGAATATTCCGGTGGCAATGTTCCCTGATAAGTAGCACCTTCGCGTGATATGAATTTATTCGCGTACAACAAGGTGCTTGCAGTTACTTTAGGTTCATCCAAGAAAGTCGCTTCAAATCTGGGATCACGTGTTTTGACCATATTCTTAATATCCAGCATATCTGCATTTTCTTCACTGGAATTCTGATAGGGCTTTCCATCGCTACAAATAAACGATTTTGCCAAAGATAAATTGGGAGATGGAGATTGGCTTTCCTGACCATTGGAATAAGAAGCAACACAATGTGTTACACTTACTGCTGCATCATAATGTCTGTACATCAAAACCTCTTTATGACCCTTCAAATCAAAAGATCCGAATAGACTCTTAAAGTCACCGGAAATTTCATACTTGCCTGTTCCAATGACATAATCTCCTACTTCCCTGACAAATTCCAGGTATTTTTTTGCATTCTCCTGACTGATATTGTGATATTTCTGCCAGGTTCCTTCATACAGCATTATTCTCGAAATAAATCCTGCGGCAATATCTTTATTGAGATACATGGCACCGTCATCTGTACGTATATTATTAAACGCAAAAACAAGGTCTTCGTATACTTTTTCCATCACATATGCACGGTTATCCCGATCCTTGAACATCGTATCCAGGTCTGTCTCTGAAAAGATCTCTCCAAAATAAGGTACATCTCCGAATGACCACACCAGGCGATGGTATTCGAATGCACGAAAGAAACGGGCTACTCCCATCCAATGATTGTAAGCATCTTCAGCAAGAATATCTTTACCAATAGACTCCAACCTTTCAATCATAATATTTGCCTTACGTATCCATGCAAAATTCCATGTGGAACTGGCGTATTTTGTCAGCCAAAGGTCACTTGTCGAGGAAAGTGAACTGGAACCCCTCGTAGAGGGTATAGAATTTTCCATTGCACTTTGAGCCCCTGTCCATGCATTATCATCCGAGAAATAATAACCACGCAAAGGTGCATAATCCACTCCCCAACCAGC
>DALZBD010000100.1:0-10289 GCA_031977515.1 Bacteroides sp.
CCTATAGATACAATGTACTCCCGGGGGATGTCTATCCCGGAGGTACGATCGCTCCAGTCTGTGGTGATGGACACTGTGGCATTGCCCTGCGTGTCGTCCGAATCGTCGCCGCAGGAACCCAATGCAAGCAAGATCACAGATCCGCACATCAGATGCCTGAATAGTTTGGCAACAGCTAAGTTTTTGAGATGTATTTTCATTATCAGAGTGTTTTTTTACCTGTAGGCGGATGTTTGCTGAAAAATGTGCTACAGGAGTGGGTTATTAGATTGGCGATGCCTTCTGTAGAGACGCATATTTGCGTCTCATGGATGGGATGTATTTATTGATTGAATGTATCTCACAGATTAGATGTGTCTCACACATTGGATATGTATCCGGCGATAGAACATGTATCCCACAACAGGAAATATATCCGGTACAGGAGACGCAAATATGCGTCTCTACAAAGAATCCGATCCCATCAATCGACTGTCACCTCAAACGTCGTGAAGTCGAAAGTGATCGTATATTCTCCTTTGTGCTGCATCTCTTTCTTTTCGTTGGTTTCGTTCCAGATGATCTCGTTTCCAACCACCTTCACCACCTGAAAATTCGCCTTGTCAAAACGATCCGTATAGGTAGCCCTGTCGGATCTCATCTCCATCGGTTTGAGAGATTGCATAGACCAGTCGCCCACCGCGCTTCCCACCACATACAGTGGCTCGGCAGAGCATACAAACCGGTCTGTAGATTTGGCATAGAACACCACCAGGTCTTCCTTTTTGAGCCGTATTTCACGTTCGCCGTGGCGCGACTTTCTTCCTGCGTCTGTCATCAGTTGGAATTTGTGTTTTCCTTTGGGAAGCCGGATCGCCAGTTTCCAGACATCCGTGCCTTCCACCTGTTTCATCTCCCCCACTTCACTGGGGGATTCCATATTCATGTCTTTGAAATTGCCCACCACATAGAGTTTCTGTCCATACGTATGGATACTGACTACGGAAAACAAAAAGAGGGTAAATAGTAACTTTTTCATAATAATTGGATTTAAAAATGGATATTTATATATTAGATAGTGTTTGTGTCTTTGCTCTGTATGTGCCTGGCATACGATTTGGGAGGCATATTGTAGTACTTCTTGAAGCACGTATTGAAATAGTTAGGATCATTGAATCCCACCTTATATGCAATCTCGCTCACGCTCAGTCCCGAACCAACAAGCAGCGTGGCAGCCGTTTTGAGCCGCACCGTCACCATAAACTCATTGATCGTCATGCCCGTCAGCGCCTTGATCTTGGAGTAGCAGATCGTACGGCTGTAGGCCATCTCCCGGACAAACATCTCTATATTGAAATTGGCATTGTCCAGATTGCGCGTGATGATATCGTGTGCACGCTGCATAAACTCCATGTCCACAGAGGTATGTTCGATCTCCACCGCCTGCGGATAGATCCTGCCCGAAAATGCCTGACGCATATTCTCCACAGATTGCAGCAGGCTCTCTATCTGGGACTTCAGGTAATCAATATCAAACGGCTTCTCGATATACACATCCGCTCCCACCTGCAAGCCCTTTATCTTCTCGGACATCCCCGATACAGCACTTAGCATGATCACAGGAATATGGCTGGTCTGAATATCCTTTTTCAGTTCCTGACACAGTTCAATGCCATTCAGTTCAGACATCATCACATCCGTAACGATCAGCGAGGGCTTTTCCTGAATCACCAACCCCAGCGCCTCCTTCCCGTTGCGCGCACACAGGATGCGATAGTCGGCAGAGAGCATATCCGCCAGGTAGTGCAGCAGGTCTGCATGGTCTTCCACAAGCAGCACCAGCGGCAGACGCCTGTAGTCCTTGTCACGGGCCGTAGTGTCCTGCTCCTTGCGGAACAGGTGCAGGTTCTTCTCCACATACTTATACTCATACTTCACCTGCCCCGCTGGTTCCGAAATACTATCGTCGCGATTATCCACCGGAATCTGTACACTCAGCACAAACTCATTGTTCTCTACCCGGGCAGAGATCTGTCCGCCCAGCAGCCGGATCAGCTCCTTTGTATAGGCCAGTCCTATACCCGAATTGTCGTAATTCGGGTCCTCTTTTTTGAAGTATTCATCAAAGATAAAATGCAGATCATTCTTATTCAGATCATACGTAGTGTTGGTGATGGTGAAGTAAAACATACCGCTTTCCTGCTGCGCCGCATCCGGCTCGTAATCGGCCTGAAAGATAATGATCCCATTCTCCGGAGTGTTTTTCAGCGCATTAGACAGCAGGTTGGTCGCGATCTTCTCCAGTTTGGAAAAATCCGACAATACAATCTGTTCTTTCTCCGGCACATCCACAGAATACTCAATGTTCTTGGCCAGGATCGTATCCTCAAACAGGAACAAAAGCTCTTTGAGAAACGAAAACAACTCTTTGCGCGAGAGTTTCAGCCGCAGTTTGTTGCTCTGTATGGTACGAAACTCCATCAGCTCGGAGATCAGGTGTTGCAGCTTCAACGCATTCTTATAGACAATCTCAAATCCCTTGTCCGTGATCATCGTCCGGTCCTCCATCATCTTTTTCAGCGGTGTGACGATCAGCGTAAGCGGTGTCTTGAACTCGTGAGATATATTGGTAAAAAACTCAATCTTCATCTGAATCAGTTGCTCCGTCTTCTCCTTCTCAAACTCGATCTGCATCATCCGCTCCCGGTTGCGCTGCTTCTCCTTGTAATACCTCCGCGTGAAAAAAGCAGCAGCCACAAGCAAAAGACCATAGATCAGATACGCCCATCCCGAAAACCAGGGTGCCGGATACACCCGGAAGCCCACAGTAGAGACCTCCTCGTTCCATACACCATCGTTGTTGGAGGCTTTGAGTGTAAACACATACCTGCCCGGAGACAGGTCTGAATAGGAGATGCTCCGGGTATCCCCCGTATAGAGTTGCCAGTCAGTATCCTTCCCCTCCAGCATATAGGCAAATTTATTTTTCGACGACATCAGGTAGTTCAGCGCCGTAAACTCAAAGCCGATCACATTCTGTTTGTAGTTGAGTGTAATCTCCTTCTCCCTGTCACCCTTGTAACTTTCGTTGTTGATAAAGACATTCTTGATCACCACATTCGGCGCAAACGGATTCTTCACGATCCGTTGCGGATCGAAGATCGTCACCCCATTGGCCCCGCCGAAAGCCAGCTCACCGCCCGAAAGCTTCAACGCCGAATTGGGGTAAAACAGATTGCTCTGCAGCCCATCTTCGGCCACAAACAGGCGTGCCTCACCGCTGGTCATAGTGTAGGAATAAAGACCGTTGTTGGTACCCATCCAGAGGGTACGATCGTCACTATCCAATATCGAATAGACATGAGAAGCCTCTATTTCCGGGATCTTCGTCAGGGTATTGTGTTGCGGGTCATACACACACAACCCATAGTCTGCCGTCCCGATCCAGATGTACCCTGCCTGATCTATATAGCCGCAAAACAGGAACGAGCAACCGTCTGTCTCCCGGTTCTTTTCGAAGCGGATCTCCGTCACCTCTCCGGTGTCGAGATCCATTCTGTAGAGCCCGGTGGAAGTAAATACCCACAGGTGAGATTGATACTGGATCTGTTGATAGATGGTAAACTTGCCACCATCGTCTTTGATCTCATCCAGCGATTCAAACCTCAGTTGCCCCGTCGCCGCGTTATAGTGATACACCCCGTCCCGGCCTCCCACCCACACACCGTTGGTGCCATCGGAATGGATGTAATACTGATCTCCCCCGATAACAGGATCGTTCCATATGTTCCTGAAATCAATCGCCCCACTGGCATCAGGGGCAAAGCGATTGATGCCTCCGGAAAACATAGCTACCCACAGGTTGCCCCCCTTGTCAAAGAAAAGAGACTTGATGTTGTCATTAGCCAGTTTCAGCAAAGGAGGGTTGTAGCGGAAATTCTGCATCGTCCGCGTCCTGCGGTTGTAGACGTTGATGCCTCCCCCTTCGGTACCTATATACAACAATCCGTTTCTATCCTCCTCGATGCAGCTGACAAAATTGGTATTGGACAACTCCTCGTTCATGTGCCGGATCGTGAAAAAAGGCTGATCGTAAGAGATGTTGCAATAGGCCAGCTGACCGGAAAACAGGCCGATCCACAGTCCACCGTGATCGTCTTCCGCAAAGCAGTCGACAGAGTTATTGGGCAGGCTGAACGGGTCGGTCGGGTTGTTGGTAAACACCTTGTATTGATACGTATCCGGATTGAAGAGATAAAGTCCCCGCTGTGTACCGATCCACACATTGTCGAGCTTGTCGATATACAAAGACTTGCCCATGTTGTTGCGCGACTGTGAGATATCCGCAAACCCGTGATGCACGATCACTCCCGAAGAGAGATCGTACTCAAACAACCCTTTGTAGCGGGTGATGAAAAACAATTTGTGTCTGCGTTGCCGGATAGAGAGTACATTCTCATCGCTCTGCGAACGGATGATCAGATGCATCTCCTGACGCGCAGGCGAATATTCGTAAATATCCCCGTCGTGCGTGGAGATAAACAGACGTTGTCCCACACTGTGCAGCTTTCGCAGGAATGCATCCGGATAGGTGGAGTGGATATCCACCGGATGCGTCTCCCCCGATACCGGATCGAAACGATACAGCTGCCTGCCTCCGATCAGATAAAAATCATCTCCGGCATACTGCACAAGCTCCTCCATATATTCCTCTGTGGTGCTTTTCAGTTGAAAACAATTCAGCGTCCGGTTGTACTGCCACACTCCTTTATCCGTGGTTGCAAACAAGCGGTTCTGATCGTCACACAACAGATTATGAACAGACACCAGCTTGTCCCGCTGGCCCATTTCTATCTTTTCAAATACATACGCATCAAACCGGTAGATGGCACTCCCGTTGTGAAACCATACAAAACCATCCTTATCAATCACCAGCGAAAAGATAGACTCGTGGCTGAATCCATCCACGGGCGACATCTTCCGGAACCTCGGATGGATCTGATCCGGATCCATCGCCGTCAGCCAATGAAAGGAGAATAAGAAAAGAAACAGCAAAACTGTTCTTTTTACTATGAGGAGTGTAGTTTTCATCGAATATATGTTTATATTGGGAGCAATAAATAACGTTCGTCGCAGACAGATATTCCAGTCCGTTAGTCTGAAAGCAAAAGTATGGAAATATTTGATTCGAGGATGTTAATTTTGAAAATATATCACGATTCACACAAAACACAAAAACTTAACAATCAATTATTTGTACATATTCAAAGTCTTTACGTACGATATCAAAGTACGGTTATGGATCTTTGCTGGTATATTTACCTATCGCTTTCCGAGAACCCCAATAATAAGAGCAAAATTTAAACAGGCTCTGAATCTGTTTCACCTAAAACAAATAAACCATGAAACACACAAAAGTAGCGTTATGGACTGTTCTATTTTTCTGTACGAACCTATTCTATGCATGTACATCGGACGAAGACAGTTCCGATCTGCCTCCCTACAACCTGAGGCAGATCGTAGAGTTCAGTTTACTACCGACCTACAATCCGGAGAACATCTGGATAGATCACTATGCAAGGATCTACAACAACGCCGGCGATGTGGGTACGAGTCCCGGTATCGACGAGGTCAACAAAGTGATCTATGTGCAACTGCCCCAGGGGGCAGACCCCACCACCCTGCGTCCGTATATGGTAGTCTCGCCGTTTGCAAAAACCATTCCGGAAAGCCTCGAGGTAATGGATCTGAGCAAGCCCAATCAGGAGATACAGGTGATCGCGCAAAGCGGCAAAAGTGCCTGGTACAATGTGGTGGTACTTTCTACACCTTATAAATATACAGGCGCCAATGCGATCGCTGTGACGCTCACCAACGTCACCGTACCCTCCACCGGATTGCAATGCCGCGGGGTGTTCAACACCTCCGGAGTAGCAGAAGTCTGGGTGCCTGAGGGAACAGACCCCACTCAGATCAGGATCCTGTTTGAATGGGCCAACGACTCCCGTCTGGCCACCGTAGACCGGGCAGACGAACTGGACGATTTCATAGACTTTACCGAGCCACAGACGTTTGTTGTCACCTCCAACAACGGCGCCAACACAAAAACGTACACCATACACATAGTCAACGACTGACACTCATCCACCTAATATAAAAACACATGAAAACACGTATACAACGATTGTATCTATTCGCATTCTTTCTCCTGATCACAAGTTCCCTGCTGGCCCAGCAGCGCGTGACCATCCGGGGCAATGTAAGTGACGAAATGGGGCCTTTGCCGGGAGCATCGGTCAATGTGAAAGGACAAAACGGAGTGATCACCAATGTCGACGGCAACTACACCATCACCTGCCCTGCAGGAAGCGTACTGATCTTCTCCCTGATCAACTACACTACTCAGGAGATCAAAGTAGGAAACACCGACCAGAGTGGCATTGATGTGCTCATGAGAGAGATCAGCCAGCAACTGGACGAAGTGGTAGTCATCGGATACGGCACGATGAAAAAGCGCGACCTCACCGGAGCCATCACTTCGGTGAGTGGCGAGGAGCTGCAAAATAACCGCCCGACCAACCTCGCACAAGCCCTGCAAGGCAAAATCGCAGGGATGCAGATCCTGTCTTCCTCCGAACCGGGAGCCGGATCTTCCATCTCCATCCGCGGTGCTTCTACACTGACCATGGAAGGTAATGAACCCCTATACATCGTAGACGGTATGGAAGTGACCGACATCAGTGCCATCAATCCGCGGGACATCGCCAGTGTGGAGGTACTCAAAGACGCGGCATCTGCCTCTATCTACGGTTCGAAATCGGCCAACGGGGTGATCCTGATCACCACGGTACAGAGCAGGGGCGACAAACCCACCGTCTCCGTCAATTACAGCATGAAATATGCACAGATATCCAAGACACTCCCGCAGATGAACCGCGAACAGGGGATCGACTACACCATCCTGCGCAGTTTCTTTGCCAACCCCAGCTACATGAGCTCGGCCATCCGCGACTCACTGAATGTATCCTACAGTGGCGACAACTTCTACCAGGACATCATGTTCCGCAAATCCTGGTCGCATCAGGTAGATGCCAGTATCGCCGGAGGCAGCAATACCGTGAAATACTACCTGAGCGCCGGGTACAACAAAGAAGAGGGTATACAGATCAATACCTTCAACCGACTGATGACCACGCGTGGCAATGTAGACTACCAGGTAACACCCAAAGTAAAGATCGGAAGCCGTTTCTCTGTCAGCTACACCAACCGTAGGCAGGGCAATTCCGAAACCCGTAACCGCATCCTCAACCGTCCCGCCGAGTACCTGGTATACAACCCGGACGGAAGCTACACCGGTGTACTTTCGAGTCGGCAGAATCCGCTGGCCAATGCCATGCTGGCTCCGATCAACGGGAAAAATTACAATACCAGCCTCAACAATTACATCGAGATCAAGCTACTTCCCGAACTGACGCTGCGCTCTACCATCTCGGCCTATATCACACAGGAAAATGAGACCTATTTCAGCCCGGCCGTATTGAACAGAGACTTTATCCGCTCCTCCTACGATGTGGCTTCTACCTACTACGGCTGGACACAGGAAGATATGCTCACCTTCAACAAATGGTTCAAAAAACACCATCACATCAATGCGCTGGCGGGATTCAGTCTGCAACAAAAAGGAAGCAGGCAACTCAGGCTGTCGGTATCGCAAAACATTACTGATGCCATCAAAATGTCCAACGCCTACGGAGCAGTGAACCTCAACGATACCCGGGCCACTGCTTCGCCTTATGCCATGGCTTCGTTTTTCGGTCGTGTAGGCTACAACTACAGGAGCCGTTACATCCTGAATGCCAACCTGCGTTACGACGGTTCGTCCAGATTCGGTAAAGACAAACGCTGGGGAGCATTCCCTTCTGCTTCTGTCGGCTGGAGACTTTCCGACGAACCTTTTATGAAATTTGCCAGGTCTGTCCTTACCGATTCTAAAATAAGGATCAGCTACGGGGTCACGGGAAATCAAAGCGCGGGCAACTTTGCCTCCTACGGATTGTACGCGACCAATGTCTATACAGACAACCCGGGTATCTATCCTTCCCAGCTGGAAAATCGCTCACTGGGATGGGAGACCACCAAGCAATTCAACATGGGGCTCGACCTGAGCTTCCTGAACAACCGGCTGAATATCGTGGCAGACTACTACAGAAAACAGACATCGGATGTGCTTTACTGGGTGCAACTGCCACAGACTTCAGGATTCAGCGGCGCCTACCGCAACATCGGGAACGTGGACAACAAAGGTTTTGAGATCACCCTCAACTCTGTGAATATAAGCAACCGGAAGTTCAGATGGACTACCAATCTCAACCTGGCCTTCAACGAGAATGAGATCACCTCCGTGCCCGAAGGAGGTCGCATCCTCAACAACAATGTCTACATCATAGACAAGGGCTATGCGCTGGGTACCATGTATGGCTACAAAGCCCGTCAGATATTCGCTTACGACGAGTCCAATGCCTTCACTCCGGACTGGACGCAACTGACTCCGGTCTTCGACAACAAAGACCGCTTTGTGGAGTACCAGCTCCACGGTAAGACCTATACGGGAGAGATCAGACAGCTCAGGTATTCACACGAAAACGGAGCCGTGTTTAAAGGTGGTGATGTGATGTGGGACGATAAGAACGGAGACGGTGTCATCAATGACGACGACAAACAGGTGATCGGCAACGGTACGCCCAAAGTAGTGGGAGGTTTTACCAACGACTTTACCTACAAAAACTTCACCCTGTCTTTCTTCTTCAATTTCTCCTTCGGAGGAGATGTGTACATGATCGGGGAAGCAAACAGAAACCAGCACATGTGGAGTGCGGCCGACAGAGCCAATCCTGTGAACCTCGCCAATTCCTGGCTGGCACCGGGCGATATCGCCAAATACCCGAAACCTCACAACACGGGTGTGGAGAATACACGCCTGACAAGTAGTCTGTGGATCGAAGACGGTTCGTACATCCGGCTCAAAAACATCCGGCTGGCCTATACCTTCCCCCGCAAAGTGGCCAGAAGCCTGCGGGTAGAAAAAGCAGATGTATATGTGATGATACAGAATTTCTATACCTGGTCCAACTATCCGGGATTTGATCCCGAGATTCCCAACCGGGGCTATGCCATCGGTATGGACAACATCAACTATCCCAAATCGAAAGACATTCTTATGGGATTCCATCTTACCTTTTAATACTCACAACGAAAAACTACGATCATGAAAAAGATACTACTGTCTGTCTTCCTGATGGCATCATTGACATCCTGTCTCAACGACTTTCTGAATGTGGATCCCAAAAGTGATATCTCTACCGATATGTTCTGGAAGACCGAAGACGATATCAAGGCTGCACTGACCTCTACCTATGCAGACATCCAGTCCAGTTTCAATGAGAATTCGGGAGCCAATTACCTCGGGTGGTTCGAAGCCCGCTCGGACAACTGGTACGGATATTCTTCGGCAAACATCATGCCGATGAGCAATGCCAACCTCAATCAGATGAATGCCTCCTACCCGGTGGGAAACTGGAACAGATGGTACAAGTCTATCTCTACGGCCAATTATGTGCTGCATTTCATAGACAATGTGGAAAACATACATGAAGCGTCACGCAACCACTACATCAGTGAGGCCCATTTCATACGCGCGTATTGCTACTTCAACATTGCCCGTCTCTGGGGCGATGCTCCACTGGTGATCAGGCCTACCCTGAGCCTGCAGGAGGTGGAGTATCCGACCAAAAACACACAGGCCGAACTACTGGAACAGGTGGTGAAGGACGCGCAGACTGCCATCGAACTGGTGGATGTGGGTGTGGACAACTATGATACCTATTCGGCCGGCGCACTCTTTTCACTGGCGACACACGTGGCCATGTGGGAAAAGGATTACGACTGGGCGATCTCGGCCAGCCAGAGCCTGCTGAGTCTCAACAAATACAGCCTGGTAGGCATAGAGGATTTTAGCAAACTCACCTCTGCCGGAAATACCAAAGAGAATATCTGGACCATCACCTGGGATTATGACAACCAGAGGGTCAACAACGCGATATGGAACCTCGTACGCCCTACTTCCGGACAATTGGGTGTGGCGGAGCCGCTGCGCATCTTATGGAATACACCGGAGTATACGGACGATCTGCGCAAACCGCTCTCTGTAGATGTAAACCTCGGAGTCCCCTACTCGGACACCAACCACCTGAGCAGAGACCCGTCGGGCAAGCAAACGCTGAAGTTCAGATCGGCGCAGGCACCCAGTGAAA
>DALZBD010000101.1:0-10156 GCA_031977515.1 Bacteroides sp.
CGATATATAAATACCTGGGGTGGCGTCGGTCTTCGTGCCTCAGACCTTCCTTACCCCAGGCTAACTTGTAACGCCTCTTCAAGGCTACAGATAGTTTTGTGTATGTATACATTATTGTTGTATCTTCCATTGTAACTATGTTTGGAAGCTACAGATACATCGAAAGTCAGAAATGCGGATCAGACATCGAAATTTAAAGATGCAGATCAAACATAGAGATAAAAACCGGATCAAAGATAGAGATCAACAATGAAAATAAAGATATGTATAAACGGTAGCCCAAAGTGGGTTGAATAGATACATATAAATGGTGATTCCACACCTTCAGAGATGAAGAACGTGTACATATATGTTGGAGAAACAGGAATATCATTTTGTCACTTTTGACACATTGATAATTTAATCTTCCATACTTCTTCTATTTCGACCACAGTCTGAGAGTGATGCAAAATAATCGATTCTCACGCTTTTGGGAATTGTTAAATGGACACCAAATAAGATTCTAAAATGACTTTTGTCTTTTATTTTTCTGAATGAGTAGATGTTTTGCTTCAAATAATCTGTTTGAATTGTTATCCTGTCAGATGATTTCTGCTTTTCTGATTTCTCCGTGAGAAGTTAAAATACCTTTTGGCTCGACATTTCCCTTCATTTCTCTTAGTATCCGGTTGCCATTCTCTCGTTTGCAGTAGGCTTTTGGGGAATATGCAGTAAGCAAACCAACTGTTTGCTTACTGCAAAAAAGAATTTGCCGGCAGCAAAACACCTCTTTAGACGGTTGCAAACCGGTATTTTCCCTGTAAATAATAGGTTTTTTGTGCTGGAATCTCTTTTCTGAAACAGAGTCCGGTTAGCAGATTGAAGTAAATAGAAGCATTATGTAAGTAAATTATTAAATGTGTTGACAGTCTGAAAATCCCCATTATGCCTGAGGCAGTACTGCAAAACCCCCTCAAAAATAGTCCATACACACTTCAGAAATAACCTATACAGGTGTACTATCATTCTCTGTCTGGTTGTTACAGAATCTTTCTCCAGTCGGTTTCCTGATATTATTTTCTTTGTATTCACTGGGGGTCACACCCATATACTTCTTAAAACTCTTACTGAAGTATTTCGGGTCCCTGAACCCCGTCATATAGGCGATCTCTGAGAAATTGTAAGTTCCGTTCTCCATCAGCTGTATGGCTCTTTTGAAGCGGATCTCCCGGATAAAGTCCATCGGGGAATATCCGGTGAAGGATTTTAATTTCCGGTAAAACAGACTCCGGCTCATGGATAACTTATTGGCAAAATCATCAATAAACAACTCCGGATTGTCCATCTGCTCTTCCATGAAATCCATTACCTGTTTGATAAACATCTCATCGTATGGCATGATCTGCGGACGGGCAGGTTGCAACTGATCCGGGTCGAATGACTTTTTTCCGGACAATTTACTCATAAACAGTTCCTGCAGCTGTTTGCGCCGGGCAAACAGTGAAGTGATCCTTGCTCTGAGATAAGAGGCACTGAAAGGCTTGGTGATGTAATCATCTATCCCTTGTTCCAGCCCCTCTATGCGATCGTCTAACGAAGATCTGGCCGAAAGAACAATGATCGGAGTGTGGCAGACCTCTTTGTTCTCTTTGATCTGTCTGATCATTTCCAGTCCATCCATCACCGGCATCATGACGTCACTGATGATCATATCCGGTAGAACTTCCAGGACTTTCTCCAGTCCTTCCTTTCCGTTTGATGCTTCAATGATGTGGTAATTTTCATCGAGAATGGTCCGAAGCAACTCTTTGAGCTCCCTGTTGTCTTCTACGATCAGGAGGGTGGGTTTGCCATCGGTATTCTTTTCAGGCTCTTTTGCCGGTTCCTCCTCTGATGCTACAGAAGAGACCGCAGTTGCCTTTTCACCGGAAAGATCCGATAGTATAAATTCCACCTGATCGTCTTTTTCCAGTACGGCCTTGTCCAGCGGAAGAGAAACCCGGAAGATACTTCCCTTTTCCGGCTGGCTCTCTACCTCTATGTGACCATGATGCATTTCGACCAACTCTTTCACCAGTGACAGTCCAATTCCGGAGGAGGGCTGCATGATATTATTCTTGGCAAGCGTCTCGAAGCGTTTGAACAAAGACTTCAGCCGGTCAGGAGCAATACCTATCCCTTCGTCTTCTACCGAAATGCAGGCACAATCTTCCTTCACCTTCAGCCGGATGCAGATCGCTTTCCCATGCAGGGTATACTTGAAAGCGTTGGACAGCAGGTTGAACACAATCTTCTCTACCTTATCACGGTCTATCCATATATACAACTCCTCCACATCGGACCTGAAGCTGTAATCGATCCCTTTTTCCGCAGCAAGGGCGTTGAAACTTTCCGATACCTTTCCGATGAAACCCGTCAGTTCGGTCTTTTCGGCCAGTATCTTCATCTTCTGGTTTTGTATCTTACGGAAGTCGAGGATCTGATTGATAAGCCGCAACATACGCTCCGTATTTTTGTGTACAAGATTCAGTTGCTTCCTGGCCACAGGAGACAGCGATTCGTGTTCAAGGATCTCTGTGACCGGACTTGTGATCAGTGTCAATGGAGTACGCAATTCGTGTGAGATGTCTGTAAAAAAGCGGAGTTTAAGGTTTGAAACCTCCTGCTCTATACTCACCTCATGGCGCAAACGATAGATATAAAAGAGAATATATACGATACAAAAAGTAAACACGATAAACAGCAGCAGATAGAGCAGCCATGCCCAAAGTGTCTCGCGGAATTTAGGGTGTACTTTAATGGAGAGTGTACGCAGATTATCCACCCATACCCCGTCGCTGTTGGTCGATTTTACCTCCAGCTGGTAGTCTCCCGCCGGCAGGTTGATGTAGCTGGCCGTTCTGTTTTTTCCACTCATGTTCCACTCCTTCTCCAGGCCTTTGAGGCGATAGGCATAGCGTATCTCCTCCGGGTTGATGTAGTCAAGTGCCGAGAAATGCAGGGTGATGTTTCGCTGCGAAGGGCTCAGGGAGAGTTTGTCCAGATCATTCACCGGTTCGGGAGACTGTTTGCCATGTATCCTCAGGTCCGTAAATACGATAGGAGGCACATAATCACTTTTCCGGAGTTGTTCCGGTGCAATCTCCAGCATGCCCAGATCTGTTCCGAAAACCAGTTGCCTGCGTCCGTTGAAGGTGGGAATGGCCTCTGTGAAACTGAAATCATAGCGAAGAAACATTTTATCGTATGTATCGAACGATTCATTTTGCGGGTCAAACCTCGAAAGAGCATTCTCAGAAACAATCCATAGTTGCCCCGAATCATCCTCGATCATAGAGAGAACAAGGTCCGAGGCCAGGCCGTCTGCCGGGGTATAGGGTCTGTACTGAAGATAATTGGTCAACAGATCCCTGGATATGATCTTATTGACTCCTCCCGTAAATGTGAGTACATACGTATCTCCCCGGCTATCTGTATAGATGTGCAGCACATCCCTGCCTATCAGGTTGGATGGGTCTCCGACGTTGAATTTATTTTGGTAAAACATGACCTCTTCCGGTTGGGTAAAACGATTGGAAAAAGTGACGATACCGCTGGTAGTTCCTACCAGCAGGATACTGTCTCGTGTCTCTGCGATCGTACGTACATTCAGGAAACCTTCTGTCGGGAAATTCTTCAGTTCATTTTTATAATGTACAAACCTGACAGTGCCGTTTGTCTCTTCTTTCATCAGATTCAGGCCTCCTCCGTAGCAACCTATCCAGGTATTCCCCTGGCTGTCTGTAAAGATGGAATATACGTCATTGGTACTCAGACTATAAAGCTCAGAATCTGTATGCCTGAAATTCCGGATAGAGAACGCTTCGGTATGACTTTTTTTCAACTGAAACAATCCGTTCCCTTTTGTTCCCAGCCATATCACCCCTTCCTGATCCTGATGGAAACAATAGACATTGGCATGGAATTTCGTGGGGGTTGGTGTCATTTTTCCCTGTGGAGTGAGATATCCTTTCAGCGATCCGTCCGGATGGTAGATACGTATATATCCGCTTTTGGAAGCTACCCAGAAACAATGGGAGCGATCCAGGAAGAAAGCACGTACTTCCGTACCTTTGTCGTCCTGTGGGATCAGGTTGAACGTCTGCGGATAGAAACTCATTTTCTTTATCCCTCTGGCACCTATCAGCCATACATTTCCCTGCCTGTCCAGGTGGAAATACCGCACCAGGGGAGTAAAGGCCGAGTGTGGATTGTCCGGATCTGTGTAGAACGTTTTGAGTTGCTTCGTCTGCCGGTCAAAATACTCAAGATTGCCTTTGGAAGGCAATACCCATAAAGTACCCTGATTGTCTTCGAATATCAGGTTTCGGCTGTCTCTTCCATAGTTCACCACCTCCTTTTCCGGAGTAAACAGGTGTTGCTTTTCTCCTGTTTCCAGATTGAAACGTATCACTCCCGGGCTTTTCGAGAACATCCACCATTCTCCCTCTCTGTCTTCGTATACAGAGAGAACATAGTTGGAAGTCTGAGTAGGTGTGCGGATATCGATCTGTCTGAATGTATTTTCTTCCGGAGAGTAGAGGACCAGCCCGTTGTCGGTGGTAAGTGCAAGCAGATCCTTTTTAAGGGTGCGTATGGAATGTATAAAGGAGACCGGATAGGGGATCTCTACAAAACGGAAGTTTTTTGTCTCCGGGACATACACAGCCAGTTTATCCGAAGTGGATACAAGGTAAATTTCACTTTTATGCTCATGGATGTATTTGAAAGGAAAGTCGTTGTTGAGTTGTTTGCCGCCTACGATCGTGACCCCTTTATCTGTCAATATCCATTCGTCCTTTTGAGAATCCTGGTAGATCGTCACTATCTGATTCCCTTTCAGGTGTCCGTTGAACGCATTGTAGATCACCATACCCTCTTTCTGGTCGTATCGGGTTTCATCTACCCGGAAACAATATCCATCTTCGCAGACGATCCAGGCAATCCCATTGCTGAACGAGTAGATGTTCCTGACCAGCAACTCTTTCTGGATCTCCGCCTCGAAAGGTTTCAGTACATCAATGAATCTCTCCTGCCGGCAGTCGAATATATACGCTTTGCTGTCGTAGCTCTGACACCATATATTGCCGTCTATGGTCTCTGCCATGAACGTGATGCGGTTGTTGGTCTGTGCATATTCGCTTTGGGAAGACGTCTTGTAGTTCCGGAATGTATATCCGTCGAATTTATTGATACCGTTCCAGGTGCTCATCCACAGCAGACCTTTCTGATCCTGCAAGATACCAGTCACTATGCTTTGTGCCAGGCCATCGTTGACCGAGAATTCCCTGATCTCACATACCGGTTGTGCCGTCAGTGCGGACATTACACATACAAAGTATAAAAAGAAAACGGAGTGTTTCATGTGGCTTGTCTGAGTTGTGTTGATCTACTTAGATTGAAAGCAAAGTTTTTTTTAGACATAAGAACATAAGAACAAAAGTATTTTATTAAGGTCTGCCAACAAGCTATAAAATGAATATCTGTTCTTATGTTCTTATGTCTAAAAAAAGCACATCTTATATTCTACAAATATACATAAATAAGGTAAGAACCGAACTGATTCTCAGAGGTCGTACCGAAAAGGACGAATAATATCCCTGTTTTTACCCCCTTCCTGTCTGAGATACCGTGTGCATAACATACACATACAAAACAGACTAGGTTTGAAGTTGCACCAATCCGATCAGTAAGTGTCCCGTCCGGATCCTGGCAAAGACATATTTTTGCAGAGACACTTCTCTTATTCTCAGGATATCGTTTACCCGAAAAGAGAGGTGTGCATCTAATTATTAAAAAGAAATCAGTAGAATGAACAGAACAGGAAACTTAATGTATGTGTGGATATTGATCCTATCCGCTTGCTTGCCGGCAGGTATGAAGGCAGGAAACTATGATGATCTGTATAAAAGATTACCTTTTGATATGCCGGTAGTAGAGAGGCCGGTCTTTCCTGATCTTTCGGTCTGTATTACCACATACGGAGCCGTGCCCGATGGGGTCACGTTGAATACCGCTGCATTCAACGAGGCTATAAACGATGTGGCCGCTCAGGGAGGAGGTACGGTACATGTGCCTTCGGGCATCTGGTTCACAGGGCCAATCGTATTCAGATCCAACATCAACCTGCATCTCGAAAGTGGTGCACTGATACTTTTTACACCCGATTTTGATCAATATCCGCTGGTTGGTACCGTATATGAAGGATTGGATACCTACCGTTGCCAGTCGCCTATTTCCGGGAGAGATCTGGAAAACATCGCGATCACAGGAAAAGGAGCGATCAACGGATCAGGGGATGCCTGGCGTCCTTTGAAGAAGGCTAAAGTGACCGAAGGGCACTGGAAGAAGGTAGTAAACTCCGGTGGTGTGCTGAAAGATCCCAACTACTGGTTTCCGAGTGAAAAATCCCTGTTGGGAGAAAACCTCACGGCAAATAGTGGAACACGTATATTCACTCAGGAAGACTGGCTTTCCATAAAAGACTATCTACGTCCGGTACTGGTCAGCTTCATCAGTTGCAGGAATGTCTTGCTCGAAGGTGTACTGTTCGAGAATTCCCCGAGTTGGAACATCCATCCGCTGATGTGTGAAAACATCATCATCGACGGTATAGAAGTCCGTAATCCTTCCTATTCACAGAATGGAGATGGGCTGGATCTCGAATCCTGTAAGAATGCCCTGATCGTGAACTGTAGTTTCGACGTAGGAGACGATGCCATTTGTATCAAATCCGGCAAAGACGAAGACGGACGTCGCCGTGGTCGTCCCACAGAAAACGTCATTGTAGACAATTGCCGTGTATTCAAAGCACACGGAGGTTTTGTGGTCGGTAGTGAAATGTCCGGAGGCGTGCGCAACATTTCCGTAACCAACTGCCAGTTTATCGGCACCAATATCGGTCTGCGCTTTAAAAGTGCCCGCGGCCGGGGAGGTGTAGTCGAAAATATCTATATCGATACCATACACATGCTCGATATTGTACACGAACCCTTATCCTTCAATCTGTATTACTTCACTCAACAAACAGATGTTATCCCGAAGGTAGACGAAACCACACCCGTGTTCAAAGACATTACCATCCGCAACATCACCTGTCGCAACGCCAATCAGGCCATGCTTTTTCAGGGGATCCCCGAAATGAACATTCAGAACATACACATAGAAAATGCAGTGATCACAGCCGTCTACGGGGCAGAACTGCGGGAAGCCAGTCAGGTAAACCTTAAAAATGTAACCCTGAATATAGAAAAAGGTCCTGCACTGATCCTGGAGAATGTGAAAGACTTTACCGCTCCCGACCTGGTCTGGAAAACTGATAACAGGGAAGCGATCTCTGTGAGCGGAGAGCGTAATGGAACCATACAATTGCCACCATACGGAAAAGGCCCTGAACATCCTTAGAAACAGATAAACACATTCTCTTGAAAAATGAACCCTATAAATACAGTTAGACCATGAAATTAAAGCACCTGTGTTTCCTGCCTTTTTTATTATTGGCAGGGTGCAACACATCCAACAAAACCACTTCCCTGTCACCCGAACAGCGGGCAGAGGCGCTATTGAAGCAACTTACCCTCGAAGAAAAAGTGCAACTGATGCAGGATGCCAACCGTCCGATAGAACGGTTGGGTATCAAGCCCTACAACTGGTGGAACGAAGCATTGCACGGAGTAGCCCGGGCAGGGCTGGCAACCGTGTATCCCCAACCCATCGGTATGGCAGCGTCGTTTGATGCAGAGGCAGTCTATCATGTGTTTGAATCAGTCTCTGATGAGGCACGTGCCAAAAATACATACTATGCTTCCCGCGAGAGTTACGAGCGCTACCAGGGACTGACTATGTGGACGCCGACAGTGAATATCTTCCGTGATCCGCGTTGGGGCAGGGGAATAGAGACATACGGCGAAGATCCTTACCTGGCCAGCCGGATGGGGGTGAATGTAGTAAAGGGATTGCAGGGACCCGAAGGAGAAGCATTCGATAAACTCCATGCCTGTGCCAAACACTTTGCCGTGCATTCCGGCCCGGAGTGGAATCGCCATTCGTTTAATGCCGAGAATATCAAACCACGCGATCTGTACGAAACCTATCTTCCGGCTTTCGAAGCGCTGGTCAAAGAGGGAAAAGTAAAAGAAGTCATGTGCGCCTACAACCGATTCGAAGGAGATCCCTGTTGCGGAAGCGATCAGTTGCTGATGCATATCCTGCGTGAAGAATGGGGATTCACAGGCATAGTGGTAGCCGATTGCGGAGCTATAGCCGACTTCTATAACGACCGGGGACACCATACACATCCCGATGCAGCTTCCGGGTCGGCAGCAGCCGTACGGAGTGGTACCGATCTGGACTGCGGATCAAGCTACAGAGCGTTGGTAGAAGGAGTGGAAAGAGGATTGATCGCCGAATCCGATATAGATGTTTCTGTGAAACGCCTGCTGACAGCCCGTTTTGCATTGGGTGAAATGGACGACCTGAGCGAAGTATCCTGGGCACAGATCCCGTTTGATGTGGTAGGATCTGCCCGGCACGATTCACTGGCATTGGATATCGCACGCAAGTCTATGACCCTGTTGCAGAACAGAGACGACTTCCTGCCATTGAAAAGGGGTGGGCTGACTGTTGCGGTGATGGGACCCAATGCCAACGACTCTGTGATGCAATGGGGAAATTACAACGGTACACCGCCCCGCACAGTGACTATTCTGCAAGGGATAGAGGCAGCCCTCGGAGCCAATGACAAACTGATCTATGAGCAGGGATGTCCCTGGGTAGAGCGGACACTGATCCAAAGTGCATTCAGCCAATGCCGGACAACTGAGGGCACAGGGTTTACCGCCCGTTACTGGAACAATACCAAACGGGAAGGTGAACCGGTGACCACAGTGCATGTCGGTACACCTTTCCGCTTCTGTACATCGGGAGCCACTGTTTTTGCACCGGGTGTGAACCTGACAGATTTCTCTGCAACCTACAACAGTGTATTCACTCCCGACCAGTCGGGTGATATCGTCTTTGAGTTTTACAGTTACGGGATGGGTCGCCTGAAAGTAGACGGGCAGGAGGTGAAAGGATTCTCCAACAAGCACGGTGCACGCAAGGTAAGTCATACAATGAAGGTAACAGCCGGCAGATCGTACGATGTGGAGATTGAATATGAATATTTCAGAAGCGATGCACAGCTGAATTTTGACCTCGGATTCAAGAAAAACGTAGATATCAATCGGTCTGTAGAAAGAGTGAAGGATGCGGATATTGTCATCTTTGCAGGAGGTATCTCTCCGGGACTGGAGGGTGAAGAGATGGGTGTAGACCTGCCGGGTTTCAAAAGGGGAGACCGTACGGAGATCGAACTGCCCGATGTACAGCGCGAACTGATCACCGCTCTCCATCGTGCCGGGAAGAAGATCATCCTGGTCAATTGTTCCGGTTCGCCCATTGCACTGGTACCCGAAACAGAAATGTGCGAAGCCATCCTGCAGGCATGGTATCCCGGACAGGCTGGGGGTACAGCTGTAGCAGAAGTGTTGTTCGGAGAGTATAATCCGGCAGGAAGATTGCCGGTGACATTCTATCGCAGTCTGTCCCAGCTTCCCGATTTTGAAGATTACGATATGGCAGGGCGTACCTATCGGTATATGGATGAGAAACCCCTCTTTCCTTTCGGATACGGACTTAGTTATTCCACATTTGAATATGGAGATATACGGCTGGAGCAGTCGCAGAAAGCAAAAAGTCCGGTCATCAGCCTGGCTATTCCAGTGACCAATACCAGTCAGACGGATGGCGAAGAGGTGGTACAGGTATATTTGCGGAAGTCCGGAAGCACGGATGGACCGCTGAAGACATTACGTGCTTTCAAACGGATATTTATTCCCGCAGGGAGCACGGAGGTAGTAGAATTGGAACTTCAGGATAAACAACTTGACTGGTGGGATGAGGCATCGAATACCATGCGTATCTGTAGCGGCGAATATGAACTGTTGATCGGTGGTAGTTCGGCCGACGAAGATTTAAAAACAGTATCTTTTGCACTCAAATGACTGAGCGGATTTTGTATCTCTAATTAAGGATTAGAAAAAAATCCTATGACAATTGCATCTGCCAGTCGCAGCACATTTGCCTGTGCTTATACAGA
>DALZBD010000102.1:0-9917 GCA_031977515.1 Bacteroides sp.
GAAAAAGTAGAAGCTGACCGCAGGAAATATGTACCCATCGGCAACAAATGTACACCATTGGGAGATATTTAATTACAATATAACATATATTGCAATCTCTACCTGTCAATCAGCTTCTACAGCCTGAACTCGTCTGCGTTGTTTGCAAAATGAACACAAAAGCCGGAAACGGGGTTCTCCCTTTCCGGCTCTGTTTATACATTATTAGATATAAATTACTTCCTTTTCAGGTACAGAAGAGTAGGCAAATGGTCGCTATATCCATTGAGCCACTCTTTGCCCCCATGGGTACGTAGAGGGGACCCTTTGTACTTTCCATCCTGCTGAATCAGATAGTCGCGGATAAATACTTCCGCATGATCATACACAAGGTTTCCCTGTCTGGACTTAAACAGAGACTGGGATACCACGATCTGGTCAAACAGATTCCATCTGCCCCGGTAGAGCAACGTACCCACTCCTTTGTCTTCGAGTATTTCCCAGAAAGGATTGTAGAGGTCTCCTCTTTTTTTTACCTGTTTGATATGCTTTTTAGCTCCCAGAGCCACAGCCATACTTTCATCCATCGGGTCATCGTTCATATCTCCCATAATGATGATCTTCAGATCCTTGTCCATCCGCAGCAAAGAATCGGTCAATACCCGTACCTGATTGCCTGCATGCACCCGCACCGGTGCTTCCGCTCCACGGGAAGGCCAGTGGTTCACGATGAAACAGATGCGATCGCCTGCCAGGTTGCCATTCACCACCAGGAATCCACGGGTCTTATGCACCGTATCTCCTTCAAAAGGTTCTGACAAGACCAGCTTGCTGGAATATACGGTAAACTGACGGGGATTGAACAGCAACGCACAATCGATGCCTCTGCGGTCGGGACCTTCGTAATGTACAATGCCATATCGTTCATCGGCAATAGCCGGTTCTTTCACCAGATCCTCCATCACACGAAGATTTTCTATTTCTGCCACTCCGATCACAGCCGGCCCGGCGGGAGTCTTATCCCGGCCGAGTTCACTCAGCACCTTCGCCATATTTTTCAGTTTGGCCTCATACTTCTCAGAAGTCCATTTCATGGATCCGTCGGGAAGAAAATCATGATCATTCTTACCCTCATCGTGTATGGTATCAAAAAGATTCTCCAGGTTATAGAAAGCCACGCTATAAAGCTGGGGCCGGGTATCCTGCGCCTGTGTAACTCCTGTGATAAACAGAAGCAAAGCAGCAATCAGAAACAATTTTCTCTTCATTTGCTTGTAAAATTTTAAATTGTGTATGTGAAGAATTCAAAAGAACTTCCATGCAAAAATCCTAAAAAAAAACGAAACTACTATTTTTTCGGGCAACTTTTTTCTAATTCAGATAAATGCATTATCTTTGCACCCTGAAAATACCCATTACACACTATTTGTTACCAGAATAGTAAACGAAATAACAATTAAAACAGATATAGACATGAAAAAAGGTATTCATCCTGAATCATATCGTCCGGTAGTATTCAAAGATATGTCCAATGGCGATGTATTCCTGTCACGCTCGACAGTAAACACCAAAGAAACCATTGAATTTGAAGGAGAAACTTATCCATTGGTAAAAATGGAAATCTCAAACACGTCTCATCCATTCTACACTGGTAAATCTACGCTGGTAGATACAGCAGGTCGTGTAGACAAGTTCATGAGCCGCTACGGAAACCGCAAGAAATAAGAAATATTTCTTTGGCAAAGAAAAAAAAACGGGGAGTCCTTGATTCAAGGAACTCCCCGTTGTTTTTTCCGGACATCCTTTATGTTGCTGAGCCTACCACTGGAGTCTGTCACCCGTCTTCCCGAAAAGTCCTTCCGCATCCTCAAATCGCCCAATTCTTTCCTTTTGACACACTGTAGATTCCCATGTATCCATTTCTCAAAGAGGGAATTCCCTATTATCTTTTAGGAAAAATCATCCTCCCATAAAATTTCAGATGATTATTTTTGTAGTACATACAAACTCATTAACCTTCATTTGTTATGAAAAAGCTATTCACTCTGATTCTTTTAGTGATTACACTAACCGCATCTGCACAACGCAATCAGACTCATTTAAGCGGCCTTTTGAATATCCCCGGAACCCTGAAAAAATCATTTGAATCTCATCCTGCAGGTACATCCTTCGAGTTGATCAAAGTAATCAAACTGCACACCAATACTACAGATCCAGCTAAAACCGGAATACTACTCACGCTGAATATCAATAATACACAGGTAGCGATCCCTGCCAGCAAAGCTGATATTCTGGAATTGCATCCTTTCAGCCGGGAGGAATTCTGGCAGACAGTTTTCATTTATGAAAATATGTATGCTCATTACGACAACAAAGGATACAAATACGACCTTCGTCAGGATCTGTCAGAAGAATCTCAGGAGTATCTGAGCACTCTGTCCGGCCTTTTCTATGAAGATGCGTATGTACAGGACTACATTCACCGCATATTCATGGCCGCAAGCCCGGCAGAGGTGAACAACAAACGTCCGGAGGTATTGAATGTACGGCTGCTCAAGTCTCCCTCTCCCGATGCCTATATGCTTCCCAACGGAACACTGCTCGTAAGTACCGGATTATTGTCCATACTGGATTCGGAGGAGGAGCTGACAGCAATCATTGCCAGTGAGATAGCCCACTATTTTCTGGATCATCAGGTGATCAACGTGATGAAAGCCGAATCGAGAGCCCGTCGTGCCGAATTCTGGAGTGGGATGCTTTCGGCCGTAGCAGCCGGATTTGATGAGTACCTCAGCTATAAACATGAGTATTATATGCCAGGTACGACTTATCTCGCCGCAGATATATTGGCTTCCGTCATCAATATGCGCGCACATACCCGCCTGGGCATGACCTATACGCAAAAACAGGAAAGCAGAGCGGATAAAGTAGCTTGTGAATACCTGACCTTTCAGGGAATGGATCCTGCAGCTTTGACATCTGCCCTGATCAAAATACGGAACTATTATGAGACAGCCAGAGATTATCACACCCTCTCCCGCTATGGAAGCTATGCCGAAATGGATGAGCGGATCGGACGACTGGCAGAAGCAAAAGAGTTTAATAGCCGCAACTACCTGAAAGCAATGTCCGGAGTGACTACTTTTAATGCGATCCTGCACCAGGCTAGCAGTAACTATGACTTGTCTACACATCTCCTTCAGAAAAACATAGGTCTGCAACTTGCCACAGATGAAGATTATATACTGCTGGCAAAGACACACATGCATCTGTACGACACACCGGAATCGAATCAGGAAGTGCTGGATATATTGGCAAAAGCCAAAGAAATATCCCGGTATCCAAATCCCAATGCATACAAACAAGAAATATTGGTGTTGTTGCGTCTCAACCGCCAGGCCAAAGCAGCAGATACATTGGTAGAATATATGGAATTGCTGAACTCTATGTTCAACAACGGAAGTATTGACGATGCAGCCTGGATGGCTTCGGAAATAAGTTGGGCAAACAATTTATTGCAACGCATAGAAATGTTCTGAGTTTTTTCTACTCTGACAAATCTATTCGGGAACAGTTTAAAACGAAGATGTATCAAAATCCCTGAAAGGGATACATCAATAGCCCAGTGGTTGAGTGGAGCGAAACCCTGGGTTTATGGAGAACTGAGAGAAACAACCTTGAAAAGGTTCCACACAGACTTATGATATCTGCTCTACTCTATTTCATATTCCCATAAAAAAGAGAATGATACTATCTCTATCAGACAGTATCATTCTTTATCATTAATTAAAATCTAAATAATTTATTTTCGACTTCTCTTGACACGGAATGTAATACATCCTAATATTCGTCTCTCTTTAGGATCATTAGGCTTATACACAAGCATGAAATTCTGATAACCAGGAAAATCCCCAGAAGTAAGCAGAGGTAAATCTCTGTTATGGATCATCCATGAAGTAGGGCCTCCACCTCCTCCAGGCTTAACAATCCAGCTTTCTTCAGGTTTAAGAGTAGAATATATAGGACAATATAAATATGTCTGATTCCAGTTCCAACAGCCTTGTATGTCATATGATGAAATAGTGACCTCCTGTGAACTATTAAGAAACATCCCATTGAAGTGGAAATCTTTTCCATCTAAATCCAGAAATTTACTAAGGTATACCGGATATTCGGTGTGAGGCTTGTTGCCACTACCATTCCCTATATAATTCAAAGTTTGAAAACTCATAGAGACTTTCAAACCAGCCTCTGCCGTAGCACTCTTCAATGAGTAATTATTTCCCTGACGTGCTCTCACCTGATAGCAAGGTATTATTTCATTCAAGACAGGAGCTTGCTTAGCAATCTTTAGAGTTCTTCCTGTAACTTTAGCTGTAGTACTATTAGACTTATGATTAAGTGAAAAACAAGGTATTTGAATAACTTCAAATTCATCTACCGATATGTTAGATGGATAATCCCATTCCAAAGTGATGTCTTTATCTGTACTACTAACTATAGAAAGAACTGGCACTGGTAAAGTCGCTGAATCAGGTGTCGGGGCTGATTTTGGTACATCAATTGAAGTTCCTACCCATATACTTTCACCTGAAGCATTTTTTGCTACCATACCAAAATAATACTTATTTCCTGCGACTAAACCTTGAATCAAATGTTTGTTTTTTGAACCACTGACCAGAGTATTGGTATATTTTCTTCGATAAGAACCATCCATATCCTCATGAAAAAGATAAGCTACACTTTCTACAGGCCAATAGTTTCCCTGAACCAAATCACAAGTCAGGTAGCAACCTTGTCCATTTGCCCACGATTCTGCAGTAATTTCGGCCTTCACCTTAGCTGGCGGTTGGGGAAGTGCCGGATAGGTAATACCAGAATTACTTCCACGTTCTATTAATGTTCCTAATCTATTATATGCCTCTACCCGTATCCGATAAAGTCTATCTGGCTCAAGCCCGACCACATCAACAAATGATTCATTGGTTAATGTAGCATATTTCTGTTCATTGAGAAAAATTTCATATCTGGTATAGAAGGAGTTGCTTCTCCAGTTAAAACGAAGTGAATTTGGAGTTTTGTAATTAATATTTTCATTAATATCAATATACGAAAGTAGTGGAGGGTCTACTGTACCACCTCCGTCATCGCCACCTCCGTTATTTTCAATCTCATAATTGATCTACAAGATACATTTCGTATTGTCGAAACGGCAGCACTTATCCGTTTTCTGGTGTACAATACCTAAAATCAGTGGATATTTACCACTTGCCGCAATTTCTACACCAGTCTTCAAATGAGAATTATAGCTGGTAAGTCCCACTCCCATCACATTGAAATTCATATTGAATTTTATGGTTCCGGCGCTGAGATTATCCCAGAAAACAACACTTTCATTGGTGTATGTGGCTGGTGATATATAAACTGTACAATTACCATCGAAATTGGTATCTGAAAAATTGATCACAGATAGTAAATCCAACTCTATAGAAGTGACTTTTGCCTTGTCGGGCAAAGTAAATTTGAACTCCAATGCTCCCCTTCCGATCGCATTGTCTACACTTCCTACGAAGAACTGTCCTTGTTGTTTCTTGTAGGAATTTCCTTGTTGTTTGAGGCCTGTAAAGGATGTAGTGGCCTGTACTTTCATTTGTGCCATGTTATGACTTTTTAATATAAATACTTTTAGGAAAAGTTATCTTTTATATCTCTGTGGTACGTCTACCAGCGAATAAGAAAAATATTTCTTCCTGGATTACTTTAGTCGGTTGGCCATCCGATAGGGACAAATCTATGGATAAAGAATGAAAGCCACAAGGCCCTCTTTTTAGGATGAAACTATAACTTTTCATGATGACACTTTAAAGTATCATCATGAAAAAGTTATAAAAAATAACCTCCTCATTTATTCAGGAAGAGGTTATTCTAAAAAATTATATAAATCTTGCTTGCAGAGACTCGTCTGTCCGACAAGATAATACAAGATATTAGCTATAAAATGCTTTAAACAGTCACCGGATAATTAGATTGCAAAATGAATTATCAATAGACAATACTACATTGATTCTCATATTGTTATCTGGTTCTCTGCATATAATTATATTTCTTCCGATCACGTTCTATTGATTATCCTTAATTAGTCTGTAACAGTATATACCTGAACATCTTGTTGCAGACATAGGTAAATTATTAAATGGAAGAAAAAACAGATGCAGATGGATGGGTTATCAGCTATAACACACTACTATTCTTTTGTTTGTTTTCGTTCATACAGTAGCAATCGATCGTGTAACTCTTGCAGTTCCTGTTGCAAGCGTTCTACCCGCTCCAACAAATGGCGGATAGCATCGATCCCTTCGGGATTGATAGAGAGGTCATAATACATCCGGCTGTAACTCTCCAGACGGGGCAATTCAGAGATGAACAGATAGTTTTCTCCTTCTTCCCGGTATATCTCTATCAACCCGTTTTCATACATCAATTCTACAAAAGAGGGTTCTATATCGCAATGGCGGCAATATTCATTTACAATGATCAGGTCTGTCCGTATCATAACTTTCTGGTATTTATTTCAGGTTCCTCAGTTCGCGGAACAATTCCTTTTCTTTCTCTCTCAGATCAGTCGGGATCTGTATGGAATAGGTGACTATAAGATCTCCCGACTGTCCCTCTGCTTTGTATTTAGGAAAACCTTTGCCTTTGAGACGGGCTTTGGTTCCGTTCTGTGTACCTGGTTTCACTTTGAGCTTTACCTGTCCGTCGAGCGTATCTACCAGTACATCTCCTCCGAGAACAGCTGTATACAGATCCACATCAATGGTTATATGCAGATTATTGCCCATACGGGTAAATTTCGGATCTTCTGCGATCACAAAGGTTATATACAGATCTCCTTTAGGCCCTCCGTTCATTCCTTCACTACCATGTCCTTTGAGCCGGATCACTTGTCCATTGGCTACTCCGGCAGGAATAGTTATACGTACCTTTTTGCCATTTACCGTCAGTACTTGTTTGTGGGTGACAGCCGCATCTCTCAGAGAAAGATGAAGTTCGGCATTATAGTCCTGCCCACGGAATCCGGCACTGCTGCTCCGCCGTCCACCGGTACGTTGCCCGCCAAACAGTGATTCGAAGAAATCGGAGAAGCCGCTTTCCGAATCAAAGCCACCTCCGAAAGAGGACCAGCCTCCTGCTCCTCCACCACCACCGGCTCCCGATTGCTCGTAGGCTCTGCGCTGTGCTTCGAATTCGTCGGCATGCTGCCAGTTTTCACCGTATTCATCGTACTTCTTTCGCTTCTCCGCATCACTCAGCACCTGATTGGCCTCATTGATCTCCTGAAAGTGGGCTTTGGCATTCTCATCATTCGGATTCAGATCCGGATGATACTTACGCGCCAATTTCCTGTAGGCCTTCTTGATATCTGCCTGAGAAGCGCTTTTATCGACTCCCAGAACTTTATAATAATCTATATAGGGCATAATACTGCAATATTACATTTATTATTTACATAACAGTTAAACAGTACATTTAGATCGCCCCTCAAAAACAAAAACAGACAAAAAAGCCATAGCAAACAAAGAGTAACCCATATAAAAAATACTACTTATTTATTGAAGTGCACCCCAAAAGTTTTTTATCAACTTCTGGGGTGCACTTCATTTTTTCATAAAACCGCCTCGGGCATCAGGGACGATTATATTCTATCAGTCATATCATTCATCTGTAAGTTACCTCATAGCTGCCCAGTATATATACCCGGTCATATTTATATTTATAAACACGATAAATATGAATAGGATGTATTTCATCCTTTATCCCTCTGAAATCGCCTCCATGAATAAAATAATATAACGAATGATCTCCTGCATAATTCGTAAATATAAATCTCGTAGCAACATCACGGGTACTTGTTTGAATATAAGCACTTTGTTTCAAACTACCATCTATAATCCTGTAGTATCCTTCAAGAGCTTCGATTCCGGTTTGTATCACAGTCGGAAGATTATCGATAGTATACTGCGAATTTATCCTGAACACAGATCCGGGATTACCAATGTTAGGAAAGGTCTTGACATAGTCCACGAACTCCATGGTGGTGTATTCAAAATCCAGGATCTCGTAAATCTGATATTCCTTGTGTGTGTGTTTTGAGACTGAAGTTTCCACAAATCCTGTATGAGACTGAACTCTGTATTTATCTACGTCGTTATATTCTGTCATTTGATCCCATTCTTCCTGGGTCACGATATGTTTATAGTATTTTGAATTAGAAAGTAAAAACTCTTCTTCAAGGGTCAGATCAGGTTCCGGATCTATGGGTTCCGGGTCTATGGGAACATCCGGATCTACCGGAACCTCACCTTCTTCGTTTGTCCCCTCCTGTGTTACGGATATCCGGACAGCTTCGTCTCCACAGGTTAATGTTATCGTGGCCATTCGCTTCTGACCAGTATAATTGGGATCGAGTCCGATTGTTAGTGAAAACGCACCAGCTCCGCCACTGTAAGCTTCCCTGCCATTAACCAATAGTCTTAACCACGATACTCCTGCACGGGTGTTCTCTGAAATGTTTGCGGTCCATGACTCTTGAGCTAAAAGAGTGAACCCACCTCCTGTGTTCTGTTCGTCGGCATATGCAGTTTGTACAAGTTCACTTTCATCACTTATCTCAATTTTTTTTTCATCGGCCTTTTCACTTTCATCGCATGAACAAAGCACAACTATAGCCAACAGAATAAATAAAATAGATTTCTTAATCATTTCAATACAAATTAGAATAGTTTAAAATAGATTTGATGTAGAATCCGACAAATATACACATTTTAGACGAGTCTGTATATTTTCAAATCAGGAATCAGAGCAATATATCAGAAGAGCCTATATATACTCAGGACCTAAGCGTAAAAAATGCGATGTATGCAGTAAAAAATCAACGACAAGCCCAATGATAGCTATCTAAAAATTAAATATACCTGAGATAAAAGATGCTGTAGCAAATATAAATTCAATGACGTATCAAGATAAACAAAACTAAGCATATCGCTAAAAAAGGACCGTACCAAATTAAGATACAGCCCCTCTCTTTTCTATATAATCCTTTCTCAGAAATTTACATAGATACGATATTCATGAGCAGGAACTTTTACCAACTGAGTAGCACCACTCACTGTAACCGATTCATCTTGTCCCATATATTCATCCCATGTTCCGGGAGAAGGGAAAGATACCGTATAATTCATATCAGTAGCCGTGAAGTTTCCAACTACGACCATCGAATTATTATTACTTGCAACGGAAGTGATGAAACGACCTCCCTCCCAATCACTTTTACTTACCTTCCAATCAAAAGTAACTTCCGGTTTGAATAGTTCCGGATACTCCTGGCGGAATTGGATCAAAGTCGCATAGGTATCATAGAGATTTTTGCGATACTCATCACTCATATATTCCCACTTCAGAGGTTTGCGACCTGTACGTCCATTTTCTTCAATAGAAATATCATATCCTATTTCTCCGAATTGCCAGATCATCTTCGGACCTGGTACAGTGAAAAAGAAGGCTGCGTTCACTTCCAATTGGCTCATTCGGTCCTGAACACTTGTTTTCAGACTACCATTTCCCCATTGAGTCTGTTTGTATGCGGCACGTTCTTCATCGTGGCTCTCCATATAACCGACCCAGCCACCTCCAGTAGAAGTCCAATTCGTTTTCAGCCTGTCGAAACCACTATCATCACTCCAGCCCATGGCAGACTGACAATATGCATAATTCAGGTTACGCCACATCATCATACCAGCTTCGGCCAGTTCCTGCTCCTCATCATCATCTGCAAAATGTTCGAGGATTACGCATACATCGGAACTTACTTCTCTGATGGTAGTATAATAGTCTTTGAGAATTTCTATACGACTTGCATCATACCTACTTGCATTATC
>DALZBD010000103.1:0-9828 GCA_031977515.1 Bacteroides sp.
GTTGACAAAATAAATTCAAAAGGGAAAGGCTTGTCCGGGCTCCGGTTTTCATGCCGGAAATCCTCTGTCAGAATGACCATATAAATACTGAGATCGGGCGATAGCATCACCTTTTCCACCACATGAGTAGGGTTGATATGCAGAAACGTATTTGCTTCGAGTCGATATTCTTTATAGTCTATACGAACATCTACATATCCACGTTCGACCAACATAAAAACGATCAATTTATAACGGGAAGGTTCATCCTGAAAGATCTGTCGATCCGTACCGTTGCCCCTTATATGAAGCACCGCCATTGTATCCTGATAATTGTCTAACGAGAACAATTCGCTATAGTCTTTCTTCGAAAGATCTTTGACAAATTCTTTCATAACTGGTATTCTGTTGTTTCGGCAGTGAATGTAGACATTCTTTTTCAGACAATCAGAAATCTGCCGTTTTTTATTTGTTACAAACTGTTTAGAAACGATAAAATGTTAAAGATATCAGTTTTGGACAAATGATAGGCAGATAAAACCATACCGGTTTCCAAAAAAACGTCAGAATTTTGTCACCGGATCCAGAACTCAAATAAAAAACAGGTATGACAAGAGAACTGATATTACAAACAGCCATGCAGCAATATACCACATACGGTATACGGAATGTGAGTATGCATGAAATTGCCCGGAATCTGCACATCTCCAAGAAGACCCTCTATTGCAACTTCAAAAACAAAGAGGAACTGATCCTGGAAAGTGTACGTACCGAAACCACAAAAATACGGGAAGCACTGGAACGCTACGCCACCGGATCAACTTCGGCACTGGAAGCTTTGTTGCGCTTCAAACAGGAAGCCCGTCAACGTAAATTGTGCATCTGCGCAGCCTTTCATCGCGACCTGCCCGGCTTTCCTCATGCATACAGTAAGTTTATCGAATTCAAAAACCACATCCAGCAACGCAGCCGCAGATTGCTGGAACAGGCAGTGGAAGAAGAAATGCTGATCCGGGAACAGAATTATGACCTGATCGCCCATCTGTATGCGGAAGACACGGAAAACTCTGCCGCACAATATGAACTGATGATCACACTGTTGCGAGGCAGTGGTACAGCGAAAGGAAAAGAATTTATCGACAATTTTCAATACAATAACCAAAGTGGGAGGAGGAGTACTTTCTGAAACAACTGGTGTAAAGGCCCCATACTTCCGGTCTGAAATGCCAGTTTCTGAAAAGCTCATCCCAACAATCACAAAGCAAAAAGGTAAAAAAGAAAGTTCGTATGAAAAAAAGGAAAATCAAAAGCAAGTGGAAACAGACATTGACATTCTGTCTGACGTTGGCTATGGCTCCACTCTTTGCCCAGGTGACGGAACCGGTGAATCACGAACTGCCTCTTCGGCTCACCCTCAACGACGCGCTGGAGATCGCCATGAGCGAAAACCTCACCGTGCGCATAGCAGGAGAAGAGATCGAACGACAGGAGTATGCGAAAAAGGGAACCTACGCCAGTCTTTTCCCACAGATAGACTTCGTGGGAGATTATCAGTACTCGATCAAAAAACAAATGATGTACATGGATGGTATGGATATGGGTGCTGCAGGAGGTGAAGATACCGGTAGCAGTAGCAACGGTATACAGGTAGGACGTGACAATACCTGGTCGGTAGGTTTCACTGCCTCCCTGCCTGTTGTCTCCGCTTCGCTCTGGAAAAGTCTCCGGATCAGTGGATACGATGTAGAGCTATCGGTAGAGAAAGCGCGTTCGTCCCGTATCGAAATGCAAAATCAGGTGAAGCAGGCATTCTACAGCGTACTGTTTGCCGACGAATCGGTGAAGGTATTCAGAGAAGCCTACAACAATGCCGTACAAAACTACGAGGACATCGAAGCCAAGTTTGAACAGGGGCTGGAATCGGAATATGACCTCATCCGTGCCGATGTGAATGTGAAGAATGCCGAACCTGATATCTACAATGCGGAGAATTCGCTGGAACTGGCACACTGGCGGCTCAAAGCATTGATAGGGATCGACCTGGAACGCCCGATCGAATGTATCGGATCGTTTGCAGACTATGAAACCGAATTGTATGCAAGCTTTCTGGCTACCGATACGTTGCTCAACAACAACAGCGACCTGCGGCAACTCGACATTCAGTACGACCAGTTGAAGAAAACCAAAGAGATGCAGATAGCAGAGTACTATCCTACGCTGAACCTCTCCTTCTCCTATCTGTGGAATGCAATGGCCAATGATTTCCGATTTAAAAACTATAGTTGGGATCCATATTCCTACGTGGGGTTATCACTGCGTGTGCCCCTCTTTTCGGGTGGAAAGCGATACAGCAACGTGAAGCAGACCAATGTAGGTATTCGTCAGATGCAATGGCAACGTGAAGAGACCGAACGCAACCTGCGGGTAACAGTGAAGCAATACCATGACGAGATGAACACCAGTATCAGGCAATACAATGCCGCACGCAAAGGAGTGGAACAGGCGGAGAAAGGATATACGATCTCTGTGAAACGCTACGACACAGGTGATGGCACCCTGCTGGAGATCAACGATTCGCAACTCTCCCTGACCAATGCCCGCCTCAACCTCAACCAATCTGTATATAACTTTCTGATTGCTCAGGCAGAACTTGAAAAGACGCTCGGTACAGAGAGCCCTCTATAAATCCACATTTAATTAATCAGGAAAATGAACAACAAATTATATGCAGGAGTATGTACTCTTGCCGTGACCGTACTGTTTTCAGGCTGCAACTCAAATCAGAATGAAAACACTGATAAACAAACAAATAATAAAGTAAAAGTAGAAATATCTACCGTACATACCGCCCCGGTGGAACAACTCAATACGTTTACTGCCACCGTGGAAGCAGAGGTCAGTAACAACATTTCTCCACAAGCCTCCATGCGTATTTCCAACATCTTCGTAGAAGTGGGCGACCGCGTGGTGAAAGGTCAGAAACTGGCTGAAATGGATGCTGTGAACCTGAAGCAGGCCAAACTACAGTTGGAAAACAGTGAACTGGAGTTCAAACGGGTAGACGAACTCTACAAGATCGGCGGCACTTCCCGTTCCAACTGGGATGCCCGCAAACTGGATTACGACCTGGCATTGGAAAACTACAACAACCTGCTGGAGAATACCATCCTGACCAGCCCCATCAGTGGCATTGTGATGAAGCGCAACTATGACAAAGGAGATATGTACTCCATGCAGGAACCTCTGTATGTGGTAGAACAGATACGTCCGGTGAAGATCATTGTCAATGTGTCCGAAGCTCTTTTCACGCATGTGAAAAAAGGGATGGAGGTAGATGTGAAACTGGATGTGTTTGGCGACGAGAACTTCAAAGGAGTGATCTCGCTTGTACACCCTTCTATCGATGCCTCTACCCGCACCTTTCCGGTAGAGATAAAAATCAACAACCATGACGAACGCATCCGCCCGGGAATGTTTGCACGTGCTACCTTCACACAGGGTACGGAAGAGCGTGTACTGGTACCCGATCTTGCGGTTCTTAAACAATCGGGATCGGCAGACAAATATGTGTATACCGTCTCCGATGGGAAAGCACAGTATTGCCTCATCGAAACGGGGAGAAGGATCGGAGATAAATTTGAGGTGATCAGCGGACTGCAATCCGGACAGACGGTAGTGACGGCAGGTCACGCCCGTCTCCACAGTGGCACGGAAGTAGAGATCATACAACCAAACACCCATTTGTAAAACCTGAGCTATGAGTCTATTTTCAACAGCTGTAAACAAGCCGGTGAGTACCGCATTGGTATTTATCACCGTGATCATTCTGGGGGTATTCTCCTACCAGAAGCTGGCAGTGGATCTGTTTCCGGACATGGATGAAAACTCCATCCTGGTCATGACCTCCTACGCCGGGGCAAGTGCCTCGGACATAGAGACCAACGTGACCCGACCGCTGGAAAACGTACTGAACAGTGTAAGTGATCTAAAACACATTACCTCCAACTCGCGTGAAAACATCTCTGTGATCAGTCTGGAGTTTGAATACGGAGTAGATATTGACGTAGCGACCAACGATGTGCGTGACAAACTGGATATGGTGAAATCTTCCCTGCCCGATGATGCAGGTACTCCGGTACTATTCAAATTCGGGATGAACGATATACCTATCCTGATCCTCTCGGCTACTGCCGAAGAGAGTACCAACGCACTCTATAAAATACTGGACGACTATGTGGCCAATCCGTTGGCACGTGTGAGCGGTGTGGGTACGGTATCTATCTCGGGTACACCGCAGCGTGAGATCAATGTATATTGCGACCCCTACAAACTGGATGCCTACGGTCTCACTGTAGAAGGTGTATCTTCGGTCATTGCCGCGGAGAATCAGAACACTCCGGGAGGTAATCTCGACTTCGGTTCCAATACCTATACCTTCCGTATTGTGGGAGAATTCGATGCATCGGAAGAGATGCTCGACCTTGTGGTAGGCAGCTACGAAGGAAAAAATGTCTACCTCAAAGACGTGGCATACATAGAAGACGCACTGGAAGAGCGGGCACAGGAATCATATACCAACGGCCAACGGGGCGGGATGGTCATTATACAGAAGCAGTCCGGAGCCAACTCGGTGAATATTGCACGTGAAGTAAAAAAACGCCTGCCCGACCTGCAGGAATCTCTGCCTTCAGACGTGAAACTAGATATCATCATCGACACGTCGACCAACATCCTCAATACAATGGACTCGTTGAAAGAGACGATCCTGATCACCGTAGGGATTGTGGCCTGTGTAGTATTCCTGTTCCTTGGCAGATGGCGCGCGGCAGTGATTATCCTGGTGACCATTCCTGTCTCACTGATCGGAGCATTCATCTACCTGTTTGCTACTGGCAATACCCTGAATATCATCTCCCTTTCCTCGCTGTCACTGGCCATCGGGATGGTGGTCGACGACTCTATTGTGGTACTGGAAAACATCACCACACATATCGAGCGAGGCAGTAAACCAAAAGAGGCAGCTATACACGGAACCAACGAAGTAGTGCTGTCGGTGGTAGCCTCTACGCTCACGATGCTGGCTGTGTTCCTCCCACTCACCATGATCTCCGGCATGGCAGGGGTATTGTTCAAACAATTGGGTTGGATCATCAGTATCATCATGATTATCTCTACGGTTGCCGCCATGACGCTGATCCCGATGATGTGCTCGAAAATGCTTCGGCTGGACGGGAAAAGCAGTAAATGGCACACTAAGTTTTTCGGCCCCATTGAGAAAGCACTCGATGTGTTGGACAATGGCTATGGGAAATTACTGAACTGGGCCGTACGTCATCGTAAGACAGTGATGGTAGCTGCATTGGCTATTTTTGTGGTATCCATGTCACTTTTCCGATTTATCAAGACGGAGTTTTTCCCGGTAATGGACAACGGGCGTATCGGTGTGACGCTGGAACTTCCGGTGGGTACACGTCAGGAGATATCACTCGATGTGGCACAGCGGGTTACCACCGATTTTCTTGCCAGGCACAAGGAGATCAAGGTAATCAACTTCAGTGTAGGTCAGGCAGACAGCGACAATACATTTGCCAACCTGAGCGACAACGGTACACACATCATTTCCTACAACATACAGCTTGTGGATGTGAAAGACCGCAAACGCAGCCTGACAGAGATCTGTGACGAGATGCGCAGGGACCTGGAAAACTATCCGGCACTGAAAACCCACGAAGTACTTGCGGGTGGCCAGCAAAGCAGTATGGGAGGAGACGTAGGGATAGACATTGAGATCTATGGATATGACTTCACCCATACCGACCTTGTTGCCGCCGAGGTGGCAGAGCGTATGCAGCAATCGGCCGAGTGTTCACAGGTAAGCATCAGCCGGGGTGACTACATTCCGGAGATACAGGTAGACTTCGATCGTCAGAAACTGGCGATTCACGGGTTGGACATGAGTACCGTGTCGCTCTACCTGCGCAACCGTATCAACGGTGCGATGGCCTCTTACTTCCGGGAAGATGGTGAGGAGTACGACATTCGTGTACGCTATGCTCCGGAGTTCCGCGAATCCATTGAAGCAATAGAAAATACGCTCATCTATAACTCTACAGGTGAGGGGGTACGTGTACGTGACCTCGGTACAGTGGTCGAACGCATGACACCACCTACCATTGAACGCAAAGACCGTGAACGTATTGTGACTGTTTCTGCTGTTGCTGCCAAAGGATATGCTTTGAGCGATCTGGTAGCACGCTCGGAAGAGATACTTGCAGAGGTAGATATACCGGCCGGTATCAGTACACAACTCGGAGGTAGTTATGAAGATCAGCAGGATACTTTCAGCGACCTGATCACCTTACTGGTACTTATTATCATTCTTGTATTTGTGGTAATGGCTTCCCAGTTCGAATCACTGACCTATCCGTTCGTGATTATGTTCTCCGTACCTTTCGCCTTCACCGGGGTATTCCTCGGCCTGTGGGCAACCAACACGGCACTGGGTGTAATGGCGATGATCGGTATCCTGATCCTGATGGGTGTAGTGGTGAAAAACGGTATTGTGCTGGTAGACTACATTATACTCTGCAGGGAACGGGGCATGGGTGTGATCCATGCGGTAGTGACTTCGGGCAAATCCCGTCTGCGCCCGGTACTGATGACCACCCTCACTACGGTATTAGGTATGATCCCGATGGCCATAGGCACAGGTGAAGGAGCGGAAATGTGGCAGTCGGTAGGTATCACCGTAGCCTGGGGGCTTGCCTTCTCTACGCTGATCACCCTGGTACTGGTACCGGTGATGTACTGTACATTTGCCGGAAATGGTATCAGGCACCAACGCAAAGAGAAAGAGAAAAGAGAAATTATCGAATTGATTCACGCAACAGATTGTTAAGTCGTATGAAAGCTGTATTTATTATATTCAACCAGGCCTATTATGAGTCGGTGATCTCCATTCTGGAGTATTGCAACATTCACGGGTTCACCCATCAGGAAGATGTCAGAGGCAGAGGTTCGCACACGGGCGAACCTCACTTCGGGAGCCATGCATGGCCCACACTCAACCATTCGATCTGGACGATGATCGATCAGGAAAAAGTAGAGCCTCTGCTCACCTTGCTCCATCGACTGGATAAGAAAACGGAAAAGCAAGGTCTGCGGGCATTTGTACTTCCCGTGGAGCAGATGATCTGAGGATTCTGTTTTGTATTTCTTTCAGACGATTTGAAACCATTTGAGACGCATAATATTGCGTCTCTACGCAGACAGCTGATATTTATTTTCTTTTGAAAGCGATTTACTTGTAGAGACGCAATACCTTGCGTCTCACAGACAAACAGAAAACCGAAGAAAAGCAAATCAACAGTCAGCAAGGCTGAATTTAAACCACTTATTATTTGTCTTTGTAGAAAATCATTCTACGAAAACAAATTCTTAAATCCGAGACGGACAAGGGTTGTTTATCTGCTCCATAGCATGCAACAAGCAGATAAAAGATGCAATCCCTGCCCGTCCGGTCAAGAGAATACCCCTCTCTCCCGAAAACATTATATAAACTCTTATATCCACAAATCTGCCTCTACACAACTATCCTCTTTCCACATACGATGAAAATCGGTCGCATTGCATCAATGTCCACCCATAAAAAGATTCGTATTGAGTCAGTTGTATGGCATTCACAACATGCTCGTCCAGGCTTTTGAAAAGTGGTTTACTCCATGTGTCGAAATTATCCGCACCGAGATTATAGGCCGAGCCCACTTTGTATCGAAAGAGTGCCCAGCAATTGGTCAGCGCTTGCTGCATTCCCAATCCATACTGATAACTGGCATTGGCTCTGAGTTCGTTACTCCGTGTCTCCCTGATGATCTTTTGCAGATCCAGCATGTAATTGGCAAAGTCCAGTTTGTAATTATCGATCGGTTCTTCAGAAGGAAAACGAAAAAATACATCCTTGAATGGATCGTATCGGAAATAAGTATAGATATTCAATGTAGCATCGTATCCCTGAGACACTTTGGTCAGGTATTCCGCTGCTTTGTCGAATCTCTCTACACGCATATATTTGGTACCTATGATCTCGTTGAAGTAATCCGAATTTTTGTAACACCTGTCGGACAGGAAACGCTCGAATGCACTCTTCTTTCCTCTGTATAGCCGACTACTATAGGCCACGACATCCTCTACCGACAAAGTATCCATCATGATAAAAATATCAGTATAGAAGTCTGAATTCCAATAATGCTTATCTCCTACGGAAGGTTGTACTTTACGGTAGTCCGTAGCGATGCGCATACGCTCACTCGCCATTCCGGTAAGCATCATCGCCTTGATAGTCTCTCCTTTTTGCTGATAGCGGGGCGACATCACGGAGAGAGCAATCTTACGCATCATATCGCTGTAATAATACTGACTGTAATTGGTAAATATACTGCTGTAATCGGAATATTCGTTGTACCGGGTTTTGATATTTTCTTCCAGGTTGTCGGTGATCATCTGATCGAGCCATTTGAGTTTCGGCAATATCCGGGCTTCAAACGTTGCATTGTAACTGTCATGAAGCGCATCTATCATTATATCAAGTACCTTGATGTTGTTTTTAATAAAACCAGTTCCTTTCAGTCCGCCTGCTCTGCGAATGTATTGCGAGGCAAGTGCCGTATCACCATCGAGCATGGTAAGAAAAGAAGCGGTATATTGCCACATGGCCGGATTGTCCGTACGGTTTTCCTCCACTACTTTCAAAGCAAAATCCCGAAGATGCAGGTAACGTTCACGGTTTTTCCGGTACCCATTATAGCCATAGTTATCATCAGTCCCGTCATATTCCTCCATAGGATCTTCACCGTCAAAGACCATGATATTGGCCCTTTCTTCTGCTTCCCGGCAAATCTTCTCCACCATTCCCGGCAGGTCGGGAGAGGAAGGAGCATATCTATAAAGTGTCTCTATCTGTTCCAGATCCGAGGCGGAGTTATGTTTTACATACCACCAGAAACTATTCGAGACATCTACTACCTGGGCATAATGTTCCAATGCTTTTTCGTAATCACCCCGTTTGTAACATATACCTCCGATGTAATCCTCACAAAGTGATCTTACCGTAGAACGCGGCAAAGGACTGATCTGCTCTTCCCACAGTTGCAAACAAAGATCATAGTCTTGCATGGTATAGGCTGCACGTACGGCTTGCAACAGGTAACGGGCTTTGAGGGACTGCCCTTCGTAGGCAAGTGCCTCACGTAGGATGCTTTTCATATCCTCGTATTCCATCTCTTCTTTGCTCGGATACCACCACGGATCGTTGCGACGGCTCCGGGCCAATTCGCATTTCTTGGCAAGCATCAGGTAGTGGATCGCCTCCTGATCCTTTTTCTCTACAAGATACCTGGCAAAGGTATTACCGGCACAGTAAATAGTATCACCCTGCTCTATCTGTTCAAGTTCCGAAAGGGAATAGCGATAGACCACTTCCTCCACATCCTCCGCATTCAGGTCATAAACCTGCGTATAGGCAATCCAGTCTGCCACATTAGGTTTGTAGGACAGGCGCAGACGATAATAATCGTCGTATTCATACTTCTTCTCATCTATGTAGAATACATAGTATTCGCTGGGGCGGTAGTTGGGATGCCAGCAGGCACTGGCGGTGGGCAGGACAACAGCGAGCAGTGTGCAACTAATTATTATATATTTTACGGATCTCATCGGTAGTATATTTTGATAAATGGTAAGAATCAAGATGATAGATAATCACAGAATGAGAATGGAGTTGAGGCTCCAACAGTTCTTTACAACGGAAGATCTCCTCTATGGACGACTCTTCAAAACGGATCTCATCGTCGT
>DALZBD010000104.1:0-9805 GCA_031977515.1 Bacteroides sp.
CAGCGGACCGCTTGCGGTGTTTGCCAGACGACGGGTCACACCACTTTCTTTCAGAAGATTACCGAAGAAGAGCATACCCAACAGAGGAAGACCCGAGGGTACGAGGAAACAGGTCAGCAACATACCAATGATCGGGAACATTACTTTCTCTGTATGAGACACCACGCGGGGAGGTTTCATACGGATCAGACGTTCGTCCTTGTTGGTCAGCAGTCGCATGATCGGCGGCTGGATCACGGGCACCAGAGCCATGTAAGAATAGGCTGATACAGCGATCGCTCCCATCAGGTTGGGTGCCAGCTTCGATGAAAGGAAGATAGCCGTAGGTCCGTCTGCACCACCAATGATACCGATTGCCCCTGCCTGATTGGGTTCAAATCCGATCAGCAACGCAATGATGTATGCACCAAAGATACCGAACTGAGCAGCAGCTCCGATCAACATCAGTTTAGGATTGGAGATCAATGCCGAGAAGTCGGTCATTGCACCGATACCGAGGAAGATGAGTGGCGGATACCAACCCGAGGTTACCCCCTGGTAGAGGATGTTCAAAACAGAGCCTTCTTCATATATCCCTACCTGTAGTCCGGCATCGAGGTTGAAAGGAATGTTTCCGATCAACATACCGAAACCAATAGGGATAAGTAGCATGGGCTCAAACTCTTTCGCAATAGCGAGGTAGATGAAAAGCAACCCAACGAGCAGCATTACCACATGGCCGCCGGAAGCATTGGCGAAACCAGTGTACTGCCAGAAGTCAGTCAGGTTATTTCCCAGAAAACTTAAGAACTCTCCCATGATTATTCAATGATTATAAGGTCTGCACCTTCCAGTACAGAGTCGCCTTTGTTAACGTTAATAGAAGCAATTTTGCCATCTCTGTGAGCGTTGATGTTGTTTTCCATCTTCATAGCCTCCAGGATGATTACGGTCTGTCCTTTTTTCACTTCATCCCCTTCCTTCACCTTGATATCCAGGATCACTCCGGGCAGTGGAGATTTCACTCCGTCTTTTTTGGCAGAAGCAGGGCGTGCTACTACAGGTGCACCAGTCTCCGTCTTAGGAGCGGCAGCCGGACGTTTCACTGTTTTTGCAGCAGCGGGTACCGGTTTGTCCAATTCTACTTTATAGGGAGTGCCGTTTACTTCAATGTGAGCGATATTATCTTCCACACTGTTGATTGTAACATTATAAGGGTTACCGTTGATCTTATATTTATATTGTTTCATTGTTACCTTCTTATTAGGATGTTTAATTATTTTCTGGGTGTATCACGCAACGTGTATATCTTCGAACTCCACGGAGAATAGGTGCGTTTTACCTTCTGGATAGTCAGGATCATATCTTCGATGTCATGTACATCGTCCATATATTCGTGCATAGCCATAGCGATGGCGGCAAATTCCTCTCCCGAACGTTGTCCCAGACCTTTTTCCTTCGCTTCTGCTTTGTCTGTGATACCATGAGCTTTCATCGCATTACGCTTACTCATTTTGATAGCTGCTTTTCCTACAAGTTTGAAAGAGAAGTACAGAAGTATCAGACCTGAAAATACCACAGTCATAGCTGTCAGTGCCATACCAATCCCGACCGAGTCGTGTTCTTTGAAATTCTCAATCTTTTCGTTTTTATCGATGGTCAGGTTGTTGGTGCTTGGGGTCACATAGCTATTATTTGCATCTCCTTTGATTACCCAATCACTACTGGCGTCTTCCCGTCGTGCATAGGAATGATCTGTAGGTATATTCGCGGGTATAGTAACCTCATCGATCAGCGTTTTACCGTTCGAGTCATACAATCCGATGTAATTTTCTTTGGTCGGATCCAATGTGAAACTAACATGGAATGTACCGCGGTTGGGCTGTCCGTCTGCCCAGAAAAGTACATGCTGACGCGGTGGGATTCTGGTCAGTACGTCGCTTTTGGGGATCGGATATTTGGTCGGATTGTTCGGGTCATTGGTCAGGAAACATCCTTTGATGTCTACTGTAGCAAATGAGGTATTGAATATCTCGATCCATGTGCCACGATTGCCATAATCATCTACGAAGTTGTTGTCGTTTGTAACAAGAACCTCATTGATGCGCAGGCTTTTGGTGCTCTGCGCATGCATGCCCAGGCAGAAGGCTGCTATGAACGCGATACATATCCCGATTCTTTTTGTATTCATAAAAGTCACAATTTTTTGATTGTTATAATGGAATATTACCGTGTTTTTTTGCAGGGTTGGTCAGTTTTTTGGTTTGCAACTGCTGCAGGGCGCGGATCACGCGGAAACGGGTGTTACGCGGTTCGATCACATCGTCGATGTAGCCATATTTAGCTGCATTGTATGGGTTTGCAAACAACTTGGTGTATTCTGCCTCTTTTTCTGCCATGAACGCTGCTGGATCCTCGGCTTCTTTCGCTTCACGGGCATACAATACTTCTACGGCTCCCGCGCCACCCATTACGGCGATCTCAGCAGTAGGCCATGCATAATTCATGTCTCCGCGGAGTTGCTTACAGCTCATTACGATGTGTGATCCACCGTAAGATTTGCGCAGGGTTACAGTTACTTTAGGTACAGTGGCTTCTCCGTAAGCATAGAGCAGTTTCGCTCCGTGCAGGATCACACCGTTGTACTCCTGTCCCGTTCCGGGAAGGAATCCCGGTACATCTACCAATGTTACCAGAGGAATGTTGAACGCGTCGCAGAAACGTACAAAACGTGCTCCTTTGCGGGAAGCATTGCTATCGAGTACACCAGCAAGGTATTTCGGCTGGTTGGCAACGATACCTACAGATTGTCCGTTGAAACGTGCGAAACCAACAATAATATTTTTCGAATAATCGGGTTGTACTTCCAGGAATTCACCGTTGTCCACCACAGCAGCGATCACCTCATACATATCATAAGGTTTGTTGGGGCTGTCGGGAATGATTTCGTTCAGTGAGTCTTCCAGACGATCGATCGGGTCGTTGCATACCAACATCGGAGCCTCTTCGAGGTTGTTTTGTGGAATGTAGCTGAGCAGACGGCGGATCATGGCCAATCCTTCTTCTTCTGTCTGAGCAGTGAAATGAGTAACCCCTGATTTGCTTGCGTGTACGGAAGCACCACCCAGTTCCTCCTGAGTAACGTCTTCACCTGTCACAGTCTTTACCACTTTCGGACCTGTCAGGAACATATAAGAAGTACCTTCGGTCATCAGCGTAAAGTCGGTCAGAGCCGGAGAATATACCGCGCCACCTGCACAGGGTCCGAAGATACCGGAGATCTGTGGGATCACACCCGATGCCATGATGTTGCGTTGGAAGATTTCGGCATATCCTGCCAGAGCGTTGATACCTTCCTGGATACGGGCACCACCTGAGTCGTTGATACCGATCACCGGAGCTCCCATTTTCATACCCATGTCCATCACTTTGCAGATCTTCTGTGCCATGGTTTCTGACAAAGAACCTCCGAATACGGTGAAGTCCTGTGCAAATACATACACCAGACGACCGTCGATCGTACCGTAGCCGGTAACTACGCCGTCGCCCAGGATCTGTTTTTTCTCTTGTCCGAAGTTGGTACATCTGTGTTTCACAAACATATCCATTTCTTCGAAACTACCTTCATCCAGCAGCTGGGCGATGCGCTCGCGTGCGGTGTACTTACCTTTGGCGTGTTGTTTCTCGATAGCTTTCTCGCCACCACCTAAACGAGCCTGAGTGCGAAGTTCAATAAGCTCTTTTACTTTTTCAAGCTGGTTACTCATGAATTTTATGTTTTATGGATTGATTAATTATGTCAGGCTCAAAACTCTCCCGGCAGAAGGTGTGTGTCTCCTGCTATGTATCGTTCTGAGCACTTAATTTTTTTGATTTTCCGACTATTCTTCACACAGTTCGGTGAGTACTCCCTGGGTTGATTTCGGATGTAGGAACGCGATGCTCAGCCCTTCGGCTCCGCCACGGGGTGCTTTGTCGATCAGGCGGATTCCTTTTTCTTCTGCTTCCGCCAATGCACCGGCTACGCCATCGGCCACGGCAAATGCCACGTGATGTACACCCGGTCCTTTGTTTTCCAGGAATTTAGCGATTGTACTTTCGGGGGAGGTGGGTTCCAGGAGTTCGATCTTCGTATCACCTACTTTCAGGAAAGCGGTACGTACCTTTTGATCTTCAACTGTTTCGATGTTGTAGCACTTCAGGCCCAACACGTTTTCATAATAAGGAAGAGCTTCGTCGATGCTTTTTACAGCAATACCCAAATGCTCAATGTGTGAAATTTTCATGATTATGATACTTTATTTCGCATTAAACAAAATGTTTCTATACAAATAAAGGCCTGTTCCTTTGTCTCTCTTTCTTAGCCCGCCATAGGTGATCACTCTGTTGATTGTCAGTTTGTTCGATGGTCGACGGGCCGCAGGCTACGGACAAGATCCTGCATCAGGCGCATGGATCCTGTTTTCCGTTGATGCCCAGAGGAGGACAGATCATACAATCTGTTCCGGAACCGGCTCAATTACTGCGCAAAGTAAAATAATTCTGATTGAATAGAGAAATTTTTCTGCAATTAATTGCGGGTTTTATGCGTTAGTTTTCAGATTTATGTTCAGAAACATATTTTTTATGAATTTTAAGAGTTGACGGGTATGTGATTAGTTTGTGTGTGACAAAAGTCTGGTAAATAAAATAAAGTATGTCATCAATTAAAGGTATATCGTAGATCAGGAATACATCCGTATGCAAATGCGATTGAGCCAGTTCCACCGGAAGCGAAACCAGCGACGGGTACTGATCTGCTTGCCACCGAAACGCAGTACGAATTCGCGGTAAGGGTTTTTACGGAAAGGAAGTCCTACATCCATGAATTCCAAGTGCCGGTAATTGTGCTCGTAGGCATAGGAGATGGCTTGCCACACAGCCAGTACTCCCGGATATTGCAACGCGTACCTTTTGCGCATTCCTCCCGAGAACCATAAGTAAGCGTTGTCCCCGGAAAATACACAGGCCGAGCCGCCTATGATGCGCCCTTTGTACCGGACAATAAATATTTTACCCAGTTTGTCGTGTGAGAGCCAGGAAGGAATGTGCCGGAAAAATTCGATACTGGGAAAATGCTTGCGGATACGTGGTGAGTAGACATAACGTAGCATCTGAGAGAATTCTTCGATCTCTTCAAGAGATTGTGCCACACTGATCTCTGCTCCGTTCTTAAGACCTTTTTTGATCTGTCGCAGCCGTGATTCGCTGAATCTCTCTTCCGGTGATTTTCCGTGGTGCAACGAGTTTCGTACCCGCAGCCAGTTCACTCCGAAATAGCGGTTCCTGCGAAAAAAACGATAGCCAAATTTTGCATTTTCCAGATTGCGGAATTCGATCAGGAAAGAATGATTTTTCGCTTCCTGTGTCAGGTGTTCGAGCATTTCGCCGAAGATGGCTTCGTTGTCTGCATGAGGGTCGAAGTATTCGCCGGTATCATAGATCTCACACCGGTGGATCAGGGCGGGTGGAAACCAGCGTGTACTTTTGCGGATGGCTGCCAGCAGGCGAGCCAGCGGTCGGCCGTTTTCCGAAGCTACGATCATAAAAGGCACATAACCGGGAGTGGCTTCATACAATTGGAAAAGTTCCTTTGAATGAAACGCATGATTTCCCGGCAGGTCAGGCAGGTTGCTGGATTTTAAATATGTAGTCAGTTTTAGGGCCATCTATTATACAAATATATATATTTCCGTAAAGATTAGCATGTATGCATGAGTTTCTTCCCACTGCTTACCCTGAAATAGGAAGCCGTTGTCGATGTATGTAACGTGGTTCCATAAAAAAAGTTGATGATTTACAGCTTATCCTCAACTTCTAAAATGGATCAATCGGAGAAATACCAGGGAGCGGCTGTTTTCCGAAGGTCCTATCCACACGGGCGGATGCACCCGGCAGTAACAGCCGCTTCCCTTTTCATTGGATTATGAGTGTAAAAGATTCATTAACCAAGTGCATTCCCGCCTCCGTTATCCCCATTCTCTCCACCCTTGCTGCTACCGTCTGTATAGTCGGTATCAGGCAGGTGATAACGTGTGACGCTCATCTCCTTCAACGTCCGTGCAAACATTTTCCCCGGAGTAAAAAGAATGCGTCTGCGGTAGATACTATCAGCACTCACCTCTTCCGCACTGTCTGCACTGCGTGCTCTTATAGTCGGACGAAAGATCCCGAACTCACTGAGACGTACACTTTTTCCATCCTCCAGGTTGCTGGCCATCGCATCTACCAACCCGGCGATCACCTGTTGTACCACCCCACGGTGGGCACCACAGATCAGTGCCACGCTGTTACACAGTTTTTCAAAACTCACTTCACCCATATTCACCGAACGGGCTACATACTTTTCGGCTTTATCAGGATCAAAGCCGAAGGTTCTTTTGGTTATTACATACTTCATTTGATTATGAGTATTAAAATGGTTAATAAAAAAATAATTGTTTGTATGAATACATTGCAAAGGTAGGGTATGCGTATAGCCCCGGGTCTCCTTTTGGGCCTTTTGACATTATTTCAAGCTGAAATGTACAAATAGACAGTTCTTTTTATGGATCCGGACTTCTGACGCGCTTTCATCTCTGGGATCTTTCCTCTTTGTATGTGAAAACGTAGTGACGTATTTCCCGGATAGTTACAGAATATAGGATGCGTCTCAGATAAGTATCCGGACAAGTCTGGCTCTTGCCATTCGACTTTTAGAGCCTGTTTAAATTTTACTCGTTTCTTTATTTAGATTTATTTTTAGGGTATTTGCTTTCTTTTGAAGGCGATAATAGCGAGCTATTTGAGCCGCTAAAAGGGAGCAAATAGACAAAAGGAAAACTGAAGAAAGAACGAAAGCAACCCATAATAAATTTTCTGTGGAAAATTTAAACAGGCTCTTACTATTTTTATAAAATAAAACACCCTGACAGACCTGGAATGTTATAAACTTCATTATTTGAAGACTCTCCTGTAGTTGCATAAAATAGAATTATCTACTGAATCTGGCCTCCGAAAAACAGCAGAATAATTAACATGAAAGGTTTGTAGGTTGATATAAAATTCTATAGATTTGTCGTTTTCCGGCTATGGAGTGCCATTGTTATGAGATGTCGGGAAATTATCAGACAAATAAAATACGAATACTGTTCTTAATCAGAAAAGATTGATGAGTAAAATGATGTTTAATTATTATGTATACAGCCGGGGAGGGTAGACTGCTTTTCCCGCTTTGCCCTGGAGGAAATTCTCTATTATAATCTGTCCTTTTTATATCCGGATGAAACTTATCCGGATAGCGGGCGATCGGAATCACAACAACGTTCAGATTTTTTGTTACTCAGGAATATATTGATATATAGGTCCTGTTTTAGAAATTTTATTTCAAATACCTCAGCTATGTATTCTATCAAATTGCATTTTCGGCCGTCCGCACGTCAGGGACGAACCGATGGAAAACTGTTTCTGCGATTGATCTGGTATCGACAATCCGGAAACATCACTTTGCCTTACAGGATCGATTCGTCCGAATGGGACGATCAGGCCCGCAGGCTTTCATGGTCCGGTTGTTCTCCGGACAGAGTATCTTACCTTATGGATCTGCAGAGAATTCTGGAGCGGGAGCAAGAGGCTTTTCATCTTTTCGTTTCCCGGTTCGAAGAAGGAAAAGAGCTGAATATCCTGGATATTATTTCCGCTTACCGTTGCCAGATATTCCAGGGAGGATTGTCTTCCTTTGTAGATCTGCTGGCTCGCGGACTGATTCATGAAAAGCGCGATCGCACGGCACGTGCCTACAGGAGTGCATGGCGTCGGTTGCTGGTCTATAGCGGAAAGTCCGATCTGACTGTGCATGACTTTACCGAGGGACTTATCAGGGGGTTCGAACGATTGCTACAGGCCGAGAAATGTTCGCTCAACACCATCTCGTTCTACATGCGCAACCTGCGTGCGATCTACAACAAGGGAAGAGAAAAGGGAATATTCCCTCTGGAGTTTCAACATCCCTTCCGGCAGGTCTATACCAAGATTGCCCCAACGCGTAAGCGTGCACTGAGCAAAGACGATGTTTCCCGGTTGAACTGTTTCGACGAGAAGCTGTTCGGGCAACTGAACAGAGAGGAGAAGGATGCCCTTCATTTGTTCCTTTTTTCCTTCCATGCTTGTGGGATGTCCTTTGTAGACCTGGCCTACCTGCGCAAGTCGGATATCAAAGGCAATATACTCAGTTATTACCGGAAAAAGACAGGCCGGCTGATCCAGATGAAGATCAGTGAAGGGATGAAACGTTCCATCGAATATTTTCGTCACCGGATGAGACATTCACCTTATGTTTTCCCGATCATTATTGATAAGAATAAATCGGCCTACGATCAATACTGTTCTGGATTGAGGATACAGAACAAGCGGTTGAAACTCCTGAAAAACAGATTGGGACTAAAGAAAGAGTTATCTACCCACATGGCCCGCCATTCCTGGGCCACTATAGCCCGCGCGGAGTCTATCTCGGTAGATGTGATCAGTGAGGCCCTCGGTCATAGTTTTGTATCTACGACTTATATCTACCTGGAGTCATTCGGTTCCAATGTCATCGGACAGGCTACCCAGAAGGTCAGTAAAGCTGTAAATCGGACTTCAGGCAGGATATAGGTATTCTGTTTTGAAAATAATAAAGTGAAAGTGAGAATATTTGTCTACATTTGCAGAGTCGATATTTCATGAAGCTTTTTTCTCGTTCCGTCACTTAGTAAGTGACAGAGAAAAGAATAATTCGGCATGTATCCGATTGATTCAGAAAAGGTTTTTTAATGAAACTATTTTTTTAGTAAGCAAGAATAGAAAACCGTTTTAGTGATAAAACTGTTTATGAGAGAAGAATTGGCCAATTAAAGCCATTGATAATAAGGACATTAAAGGAATATAAATAAAATCAGAATATTCCTGATTTTGAAAACACAAACATAAACACCTAATAACCATGCCCTTATGTATGAATTTCAGTTTTCAGGAAAATTGCCTTACAAAGCAGAATGGATCCTACTTTTTCCTAACAAGGAAAAGACGATCACTTCAAAATTTCATGCGATTGTATGTGTAATGGCAAATGACCTACTTCTCAGATCTGCCAATGAAGAGGAAAAGCAGATCCATAAGGGACAATTGTTTTTGTTGCCCCCGGGAGTGTCATGTCATTTGAGGTCTGAAGAGTCAAATGAAATTCTGGTCGTGCAGATACCTAATATTTCAGTGCTGTATGTTCATTTCATCGGAGAGATGAAAGTATTGGATTATGCCAGACTGAAGATATTCTATACATTGGACATGAAACCACTCCTTCTTCACATAACCAACTCCCTGCAAACGTATATGGATAAAGGATGTATTGACCCTATACTTATCGGACTGAAAGCATTGGAGCTGTTCTATGCCATGAAACGTAGCTATTCTAAGGAGGACCTGGAACACTTTTTCTCCCCTATACGTACAAAAGAGTGTGCTTTTTCTCTCTTTGTACTCTCTAATTATGCCAGTGTAAAAACAGCGGAAGAACTGGCCAAACTCTCTACTTATAGTTTCTCCGGATTTAATAAACAATTCCAAAAGACATTCGGAGTCTCTCCTTATAAATGGATGCTACAGCAAAAGATAGAACGAATTTATAAGGAGCTCTCCTATGAATCAACCAAACCTATCAAATTGATAGCAGAAGAATATGGCTTTGCCAGCCTATCCAATCTGGGTGACTTTTGTCGCAAACACCTCGGTGCTTCACCTGCGGCAATAAGAAATAAAAGTAAGGATATAT